>JAGLBQ010000374.1 GCA_023146675.1 Cocleimonas sp.
GCTGATTTGGCTTTTATCGAGCCTTAACTTGCCTTCTACACTGGTAGTTTTTTGGGTAACTACGTCCTTGCTTGGATTAACCATCCCTTCATCAGAAGCATGAACAACAAAGGGCTGAATGAGTAGAAATAGACTGACGATAAAGCTATGTAATAGATATTTCATAATTTGGGGCGTCTTTCATTTAGCAGTTGGCACTTCTGTAGCCCGTATGGAGTTTACGGAATACGGGAGTGCTTCTGTTGCAATATTTCCATAGGGACATCAAATCATTACGGCATAATTTATAAGATAGATTGTGCCAAAGCATAGTTTTCCCGTATTCCGCGAAGCTTCATACGGGCTACAAAAGTGCAAACTACTTTTTAGATATGAAGGATGCCCCGTTCTGGGTAAATTCAAAAATATGTGCTTACAATTTTTGAGTAAATTCAGGATACGCTTCCAAACCAATTTCAGAAATATCGGCACCTTCGTATTCTTCAAGCTCAGAGAGGCGAATACCCATTGTGACTTTGAGTATTTTCCATGTCAGGTAACTCATACCAAACGTCCACGTAAAGATCAGTGCAATACCGCCTAATTGTGCAAAGAAACTTGCGGCAGGATTAGAGAGTACAACCGCTAATAATCCCCAAATACCGACCACGCCATGCACGGAAATAGCACCAACAGGATCATCAATATTAACAATACGATCAAGCTGAATAATAGACACTACAACAATTAATCCACCCACAATACCGATAAAGGTAGCCAACCCAGGCGTTGGTGTGAGAGGCTCTGCGGTAATCGCAACTAACCCAGCCAAAACACCATTTAACCCCATTGTCAGGTCTGTTTTACCAAACCATACGCGGGATAAAATTAGCGCAGCCATACAACCACCAGCCGCTGCCATATTGGTATTGACAAAAATTAACGCGACGGCATTAGCGGATTCAACGGAGCTAATACTAAGCTGTGACCCCCCATTAAAACCGAACCATCCCATCCATAAAATCATTGTACCCAAGGTGGCAAAGGTCATATTAGAACCAGGAATTGCCATCGGCTGTAATTTTCCATCAGGACGTTTTACGTACTTACCTTTACGTGCCCCTAGTAATAATACTCCTGCTAATGCGGCGGATGCACCCGCAAGATGCACGACACCTGCACCTGCAAAATCAAGGAAGCCTGCTTTATCTAAAACACCACCGCCCCATTTCCAATAGCCTTCAACAGGATAAATAACCGCTGTCATCACCACGCAAAAAACAAGGAATGACCATAGCTTCATCCGTTCTGCCACACTGCCTGAAACAATCGACATGGTGGTGGCAACAAAGACCATTTGGAAGAAAAAATCAACTTGCTTGGAGAAGCCTAATGAACCACCTGAGGCGACCACCTCGGAGACGCTATTATCATTACCAAGGAAAAAGCTCAGTGAAGGAATCCATGCGTTATCACTCGCGCCGTACATAATGTTGTAGCCCATAAACATATACATAATGCAAGCAATGGAGTACAGGGCAACATTTTTAGTAAGAATTTCAGCCACACTTTTAGTGCGCACCATGCCAGACTCTAGCATCGCAAAGCCTGTTGCCATCCACATCACTAATGCGCCTGACATCAACAGGAACAGCGTATCCTGAGAGTAAATTAATTCAATTAATTTGGTTTCCATATTTGACTCAATTTTATATGGGAAAGGAAAAGTGCCGCATAACAATACGGCACTCGTAGAATGAGTTACTGCTTCGCTTTAGCTGCCTTAGCCGCTTCTGCTTCCGCCTTCATCTTTGATTTCATAATATTGAAACCATGATTATCATCATCCGTAGGTCGCCATGCTTTAGGTGGCTTACCACCTTTAAACCAGCGATGCATTGGTGAATCAAGAATCTCATTCAATAACTTATCAACCGCCTCAGCTCCTTTAGTATTTCCTTTTTCTTTCGCTTTATGGATCAGCTCTTTGATTTCAGGCACGATTTCCATATAGAAGCGATGCGCTACTTCAAACACCCCTTCCCAATGCACATAGTCAGGTGCAAACATAGCCGCACCATGACGCGCTCGGCGACCTTCGTGATGCCAAAGATAGAAATAATTCCACTCAATTTTTTCATTAAACTTGATCTTGTCACGCAGACCATTCTTCAATAAGGCAACATCAAGCTTTTTGGCAGGGATAAGGAATTTGTCATTAAACATCTCCACAAAATTATCCAACTGTTCAAAGTGGTTATCGACAATATTATTACCATGACATGCACGGCAAACCGACTTCATATCTTTGCGGCGCTCTAGCCAAGGCTTTGCGTCTTTACCTTGACTCACTGATTTAGCATCCACTCGAACCGAAACAGGCGCACGTAAATTCCAAGCAATACGATTACCAATATCATGATCAACAGGTAAATCTTTGGTACGCGACATATGACAGGTTGCACAGGTTGGCGCTGCCGTATAGTCCTCACCTACAATCCACTTGCTTGAATCTAAATTCATTCTGTCTTGGTTAGCACGATAAGCGATGCCGTGAGCCGATTCTTCGTAAATTTCTTTTTGTGGATGATCAGGTCCTAAATGACAACGACCACAGGCTTCAGGACGACGCGATTGCTCAGCCGAGAAGTTATGACGCAAATGACAAGCCGAACACGCTCCTTTTGAACCATCGGGATTAATTCGCCCAATACCTGTATTCGGCCAGCTAGATTTATCCAACGTGCCATCTGAATTCACACGAACAATTGAGCCATGACAAGC
>JAGLBQ010000375.1 GCA_023146675.1 Cocleimonas sp.
TTTTCCCCTCTTGTTTTACTTTGAAGCACTGAGCATTAGCTGAACTCATCCATAGAATTTTCTTGTTTTTCCTGATAGGATATTAATCAAACCTGAATGCGTGCTTTCAAATCACTATGTAATCAATAGCTTGAAACTCACAGCTCAAGAGCATCACAGGTTTACGTCATGCTTATAACAACCACAAACGAGAAAAAAATGAAACAACCGCTATTTTTATTTGTTGGGATAATTATTACGCTTACCGCTAGCTCATACTCAATCGCCACACCTAAACAGTCTAACCAAGATGAAGTAAAAACAGCGCTGGATTTAACCCCAAATATAGAAAATGGTAAAAAACTCTATCGTAATTGTGCTTTATGCCACTCTCCTGAGGGCTGGGGAAATCCATCAGGACGTTTTCCTCAAATTGCGGGGCAACATCAAAAAGTCATTATTAAGCAGTTGGCTGATATACGCTCAAAAAATCGTGACAACCCAACCATGTATCCTTTTGCGCGCTCTACTTATTTAAAAGGACCTCAGGCAATGGCAGATATGGCTGCCTATGTATCTAAACTACCCATGGTACCTAATAACACAGTCGGCTCTGGTGATGACCTAAAAAAAGGTAAGAAGATTTTTGATGACAACTGTACTAAGTGTCATGGGGATAAAGGTGAGGGACATAATGACGATTATTATCCACGCATTCAGGGGCAACATTATGAATACTTATTACGTCAGATGCTGTGGATAAAATCTGGCAAAAGACGCAATGCAGATAAGAAAATGGTAAAACAGATTGAAGGTTTTTCTGAGGCTGATTTAGCCGCTGTAGCTGACTATACTTCACGCTTAAAACCAGAAAAAAGTTTACTTGCAGATCATAAAGATTGGCGCAACCCAGATTTCAGAAAAAATTTCCGTACTGCACCACAGGTACAAAAAGAATTAAATGACATAAAATGAGACCTTTAAACGTTTCAAAATAAAAGATTTACAACACCGCTACGATAATGACTAAAAAGCTATACTAGGAGGCTATAAATGTCAGGAAGAACTAAAAAAGGAGCATTATTACTGCTAATAATTGGAGCAGCTTTAATGAGTTTATTTAACTATGGATTACAAGCAACGAATACAACCGAGTTTTGTACTTCCTGCCACTCCATGCAAACTAATCTAAAAGAATTAAAAGAAACGGTGCATTACTCTAGTGCATCGGGCGTTCATGCAGGTTGTGCTGATTGCCATGTACCAAAAGCTTTTATTCCTAAAATGATCGCTAAAGTGATGGCTGCAAAAGATGTTTATCATGAAATATTAGGCACAATTGATACGCCTGAAAAATATGAAAAACATCGTTGGGATATGGCAACTCGGGTCTGGGCTAAAATGAAAGCAACTGATTCGCGTGAGTGCCGCAGTTGTCATTCATTTGATCGCATGGATTTAAGCGCACAAGATAAAATAGCGCGTAAAAAACATGATTCAGCAACAGATAAGGGTAAAACTTGTATTGACTGCCATAAAGGGATCGCACATGAGGAACCCGATGAGCCAGATGATGAAGAAGACGATAAATCATAAGAAAGGGGAAGGTTAATATAATGAAAACATTACAAGATTTACTACTTGTGGTCTTTCTACTGCTTTCTTTATCAGCGGTTGCAACAGCCGCTGATAATGCTCTGAATGGTAAACTTCAGCAAGCAGCATCAAAAGGCGATGTAAAGACTATCAATGCGCTATTGAAGCAAGGTGCTGATATTAATACCAAAAGTCGATTTGGTAAAACACCTACGATGCAGGCAGCAGAAGCAGGGAAATCAGAAGCAATTATGCTATTACTATCACGCGGGGCGGATGTTAATGCACGTACCCGTTCGGGATCTAGCGCACTCACCTATGCGGCTGAAAATGGTCATGAAGAAATCACTGCTATGCTGGTTGAAATGGGAGCCAATGTGCATGACCGCACTCGCACAGGTTGGGATGCAATGATGATAGCCTCTCGCGAAGGGTATGCAACCATTGTTGCCCAATTAATTGAGTTTGGCGCTGATGTTCGCGCCTCTGATCGTCGTGGCAATAGCGCCCTAATGTATGCTATTGAAGGCGACCATGAAGAGGTGGTAAAAACCTTATTTCACTATAGCGATAAAGTATCACCCTGTGTTCCAAATGATCAGGGCATTACTCCGTTAATGATGTCTATTGATAAGCGTAACCGAACGATCACCTTATTGTTATTACCCCTCAGCAAGAATATTTCACACAAAGATAGAACAGGCACAACCGTATTGCACAGAGCTGCGGTGCTTGGCACTGCTGGGCTTATTACAGAGTTGCTAGAATTGAACGCGATGATAGATTCTCAAGATGAGGATGGCAATACCCCATTGATGCTTGCTGTTGCAGTGACTGAAATGGATGCAATTAAACTCTTGATTGAAAAAGGTGCTGATTTGAAGTTGAAAAATGGTCTTGATGAAACAGTACTTGATCTTGCTAAGAAGTCAAAAAATACAGTTATTATAGATTTACTGAAAAAAGCGATGGACAAATAGCCTGTGTGGGAGCACCACTATCTTAATGATGCTCCCACTCAGTGTAATCTCTATCCCCTCTTCAATAAATCTCTAATTTCTGTCAGTAAGTCTTCACTAGTTGGCGCTGCCTCCTCTTTCTCCTCTTCTTTATTTCGTTTCGCTTTATTGATTATTTTAATCATAATAAAAATAACAAATGCAATAATAATAAAGTCTATCAGCGTCTGTACAAAAGCACCATATTTTATCGCTACTTCGGGAGCTTTCTGAATAACAAAGGACAAATCAGAAAAATCCACACCCCCCAATAATACGCCAATAGGGGGCATAATAACGTCTTCTACCAGTGATGAGATCATCTTACCAACCGCACCACCGATAATGATACCAACAGCCATATCGACCAGACTACCTTTCATTGCAAATTCTTTAAACTCTGAAATCATTCCCATAGTGCTCTATCTCCTTTAGGTATTTTTATGAGCGCACGAAGATAGAAGATATTTAATAAAAAAGAAGTAAGCCTCTTTATATAGGTGCTATTTATTCCGATGAACGCGCAATATCAAAATGCATTACTCTCTACTTTCACCAATATTGAGTTGAGCTAGAAATAAAACTTTATACTAAAATAAATCAATTACTTACAAGTGTAAAAATTCAACAAGTAATGTATTTTTCATTACTATTAAGTAATAGAGGATAGGGGAGATTATAAAAAACAACCCCTATGTGTATACTCTGATGCTAATGATTTTTGGCTTTCTAATAATAAATATGAAATTTCTATTACTGACATTTTCCCTACTTTTTTTGCCTTATTCTTTGTCTTTTGCAGAGAAGCAGAGAGAGCTGACCGCGCAACAAAAACAATTCATTGCTTTGTATAAAGATTTACAAAAGAGAAAATCTGTCGATATAGATAAAATGAAAGACTACCTGCTGTATCCCTTTCTTGCCTATGAGCGCCTAAAACAAAATAGCAATAAAGCCTCTGCAACTGAACTAGCACAGTTTATACATCAATATGAAAATTCATCCGTGGCTGATCGTTTATGGCCTATCTGGATGAAAAAACTTATTTACAAAAAACAATGGGAAGATGCCCAATTAGCCTATTCAGAAGGACGTGGTGGCACATCGTCACGCTGCTATTATTTGCAAGTAAAACTTCACACTACATCAGAAGACAACGCTAGCGAAACCATAAAAGAAGCGCAGGAACTTTGGCTTTCTGGCTCTAACCGCCCTTTTGCTTGTAATGGTCTATTTGATTTACTGTCGAGTAAAAATTTACTCAACAAGGATAAAGTCTGGCAGCGCATTGCCTTGGCAATGGACAAAGGTAATCATAAGCTAGCGAAGGCAATAGCAAAAAGACTAAGTTCACAAGATCAACAGCGTGTCGCTTTATGGGCAAGGTTCAAACACAAGGCTAAAAAAAATCTGCTAAAAAAGAGTACCCGAAAATTATTATCGGGCACACATCCTTACGACCACACCATCCTACTTTATGGCGTTAAGCGCATTTCTCGAAAAGATACTGAAAAAGCACAAAAAATATTGCAGAAGCTGGAAAAAAACTATCAATTTAGCACAAAGGACAAAGCAGAAACTGCGAGCTATATTGCTATGCAAAATGCAATGAATCATGACCCTTATGCGCTACAACATTTAGCAGCCATTCCTGCAAAATATCGTGATGATCAAAGTAATGTGTGGATGGCACGTATGGCTTTACGCCAAAGTGATTGGAAAAAAGTAGGCGATGCGGTTGATTCCATGAGCGAGGAATATCAGCAAAAAGATGTATGGCAGTATTGGAAAGCACGCTCACTGGCTATTGAAGGAAACGTGGATACTGCACTAGCAATGTATGAAAAACTTTCCCACAATGCATCTTTTTATGGCTTTATTGCTGCGGATCATTTACAGGAGAACTACCATAGCCTTGCCAAGCCAGAGCCTGATAGAAGTGCGCAAATACACGCACTGAAAAATGATAATATTGCCATACAACGCGCATTAGAATTATTTGAAATTGGCTTTGACCGTAGCGCAAAACGGGAGTGGTTTTATGCACTAAAAGGAATGAATAAAGAACAAAAACTAGCCGCAGCAAAACTGGCTCTAGAAAAAAACAACCCTTTTCTTGCTATTGTCAGTGTTGCAAAAACCAAAGACTGGAATCAAGTTGGCTTACGTTTTCCACTTGAGTTTCAAGAATTGATAAAAAAACATGCTGCCAATAATGAAATCCCTGCTGCATGGGTTTATGGCGTAACCCGACGTGAAAGTGCATTTGATGCCAAAATAGCCTCTAGTGCAAAAGCGCAGGGATTGATGCAGTTAATCCCTTCCACTGCAAAAGAAGTTGCTAGAAAGCTGAAGCTGTCCAAGCTAGCTAAAAATGATATTTTCATCCCAAATACCAATATTCAACTGGGTAGTGCCTATCTCAAGGAATTATTAAAGCGCTTTAAAGGTAACTTTGCTCAAGCTAGTGCAGCCTATAATGCAGGTCCACATCGCATTCCCAAATGGCAGCCTGATCATGAGTTGGAGGCTAGCCGCTGGATTGAGAGTATTCCCTTTAACGAGACACGTAAATATGTACGGGCGGTTATGTCATACACCACTATTTATGATTATAAATTAAATCACAAAAAAGGCACCAATATGCGCCTATCACAACGCCTTGCTGCCATTACACCTGCACCACGAGAGTCAAAGTAATGAGCAATATATTACAACATCGGCAAAGTAAACAACGCGGTGTTGCATTGGTGATTGCGCTGATGATTACAACTATTGCTATTTCCCTAGCATCGGTGGCTATGTATCGACAGCAAATTCAAATCCGTTTAACAGGGAATATTGCTAGCTTGGAACAGGCTTATCAATATGCGATTGGTATGGAAGACTGGTCTAAGAAAATTCTTGAGCAGGACTATAAAGACAATCCCAAAGTAGATCATATAAAGGAAAACTGGGCGGCTGAACTCCCCCCTATTCCTGTTGACGGCGGTACATTAATAGGACGCTTATGGGATTTACAAGGTAAGCTAAATTTGAACTCTGTGGATATGATTTACCCAAAAATTCCACCACCAAAAAATAATAATGCCAAGCAACCAAATCAGCCTAAACCTAAAGTAATAAAGACAGAACCCTTAGTTCATGAGCGCATCACCAAGCTATTTGCCAAAATAGATAAAGACCAAGCACTTGGTCCACCTGAAAATTTCACCGATACCTTATGGGACTGGATCGATAAAAAAGATGAAGAGCGGCAAGGTGGTGCCGAAAGTGGTTATTATCAATCACTAGAAAAGCCCTATATGGCTGCTAATACACCGTTGATGGATATTAGCGAGCTACTTTTATTGAAAGGTATGACCAAAGAGCTACTTGAAGACCTGAAGCCACTAGTATCAACCCTACCTAAAGAAACCTCTATTAATTTAAACACCGCAGAGCCAGAAGTACTTGAAGCTATTGGGTTTAATAAAGAAACTGCGGACGCAATAATAAAAGCCCGTGAAGAGACCCCCTTTGAAAGTATGAATGATTTTTGGAGCGTGTCAGAAGTGGCGACACTATTTACGGAAGGCTCTGAGATGGGCAAGAAAAAAGCCAATTATGCTCAAACATTAACAGTTACCAGTGATTATTTTCTTTTAGAAGGCGCTGTTGTTATCAATAATACACGTATTTTTATCAACAGCATTTTAGAAAGAAAAAAGGGTAAAGTACATGTTATTAGCCGTGATTTTGGAAATCCTTATAAATCAAAGCAGAAAACAAATTAAGCAGACTTTTTTTGTAAAAAATTACCTATTACGTTTCGCAACTATCACTTTCCTATTTTTAATTAAGTGAGAAATATAATACCGATAAATTCAAAACACACAAAATAATGCAACTACTACTCATAAAATTACAGTCAACAACAACATCAAATGAATTACTGCCTGAATGTGCCGTTGTAACCACTAAACAAAAAACCGCAAGTTTTGCAGAAACTGACTGGAAAGAACTACACACAATGGCTTCTGGAAAAAAAGTCGTTGTCTTTATTCCCAGTGAAGATGTGCTATTAACCAATATTAATATACCCAGTACCAATAAAAAACAGCTTTTACAGGCTGTTCCTTATGCATTAGAAGAACGTCTGGCAGATGATATTGAATCATTACATTTTGCCATTCACACTAAAAAGGATAGTGATCTCACCCGCGTTGCAATTATTAACCATCAAAAAATGGAATATTGGCTAGAATTACTGATCCAGCATAATATTCACCCACACTTTATCTTACCTAATCTCTACGCCATTAGTGTAAAGCCTGATAGCTGGACATTAATCCGCAAGCAAAACAAATCCTATCTGCGGCAAGACAAATGGGCAGGATTCAGTTGTGATAATAGCCTTCTGCCACTTTTTCTGACAGAAGAATTAAAGGATGAAGAAGACACACCACAAACCATCTATTATTATGGTGATGAAGAGCATTATCCTGCTGAATTAAGCGATATTGAAAAACATCCTCTCAATAATGATGAAATACATCACGATGAGGTGGTTGATATACTAGAACTAAACCTACTCACAGGTTTTAGCCGTGGAGATAGTGCGCTCTTTAATGTTAACTGGAAACCGTGGCTACCTGCGGCATCATTAGCAGCAATGCTGGGTATTATCTGGCTAGGAATGTTTGCATGGAAAAATCATCTACTCGAAACTAAGCTCAAAACGTTAGAGGTAGAAATTGAGTCTGTCTACAAACAAACATTTCCTAATGGGCGTATACAAAATGCTCCCGCGCAAATGAATCAAAAGCTAAAAGCATTACAAAAAAACAGCGGCTCTTCAGGTGGGTCAACACTGCAAACCATCTCCATTGTTTCACCGTTTTTAAAGAAATTTAAAAACATTCAATTAAGAGAAATACGCCATCAACATAATGAATTATTATTTGTGATTAGCGCCCCTAATATCTCTCGTTTAGAAGCCTTTAAAGATACCTTAATAAAACAAGGTGCATTAAAAGTAGAGATCAAATCATCCACCACAACAGCAAATAAAGTGGAATCAACATTAGTTATCAAGGGGCTCGTATGAATGCACTAAAAAGCTGGTTTTTAATGCTCTCATCTCGTGAAAAGACATTAGTTTCGGTTGCCACTGTTGCAGTCATCGTGATGCTATTTTGGTTATTAATACTCAACCCGATGCTCACTAATCATGAGTCACTTAACAAGCTGACCCAAAGTAAACAAACCGAACTACAATTAATGCAACGCCAAAGCACAATGGTAAAACAATTACAACGACAAAGCAGCGCTACCACAACAAAGAAAGTTGAGGGCAATCCACAACAATTGATTGAAAAGGCGTTACAGACATGGCGCTTAAAATCCACCTTACAGCGCATGCAATCTAGAGGTGCTAATAAGGTTATTTTATCGTTAAAAAAAGCAGAAGCAGACAAAGTAATGCGCTTTATTTATGATTTAGAGCAAAAATATAGTTTAAATACGAATGAAATGATTCTTAAAAAAAGCAAAACGATCGGCATGGTTGATGTGCGTTTGATTCTGGAGAAAAAATGAAACTAAGAAATTTAATTCTACTAGGAATCACTAGCTTTAGCGCAACCGCTATTTGGAATATGCCTGCTGCATTTGCCTATCAATATTTACCACTTAAAAATATTCAAGCCAATGGACTTTCAGGCACCGTATGGAATGGTGAAGTAAAAGAAGTTGTTACGAAAACACTCACCCTAAATAATATATCTTGGTCAGTTGATCTATTAGAGAGCATTACCAGCTTGGCCTTGAAATCAAAGTTAGAAATCCAAGATCCTGATATTACCTTTAAAGGACTAGCAGGTTTTAGTATTAGCCAAACCATTAGCCTAGACGATGCACAATTTGAAACGACAGGCGCATTTGCTTCAAAATTTCAAAAATTAGCAACATTACGTGGTGACATTAAAGGCAGTATCAAACACTTTGAAATGGAAAAAGGCACACTACCTGTGCTTGATGCAAGCTATCATTGGAAACAAGGTGAATTACTCTCCCCCATGCGTATACAGCCTGCGGGAGATTACTCCATTATTGTTAAGCCATCAGATAAAGGCTTAACTGCCAATATTAGCTCTAGCAATGCTCCGCTTGAATTAAGTGGCGATGCCAAAATAGAGAGCAACTGGAAGTATAAAACCAATATTAAAATCAAAGCAGCCAACGCCTCGGGCAAAGGAACGATGAATATGGTTAAAATGGCAGTGGGTAAGCTTGAAAAAGATGGCTCGGCTATTATTAAACAGCAAGGACAGTTGAAAGCATTTTACTAATAAAAAGTAAAAAACTATACCGCTAAATTAGTTAACAATACTATTTTTTTCATCATCGAAGTCAAGCGATGTATTATTTCCAATATCCTTATTTGTAAACGTGGAATTACAATCATTACATTGATAACGCTGCCGTACGCCTAAAATATATTTTTGAAAAAGTCCCCGATGAATACGAACATAACTGAAGCTTTTACACTTAGGGCAATAATGATTTGATTTCATAGTAATCTCGACAACCTATCAACTCTAATAGTTATTTTAATAATGCTTATACTAAATTTTAATTAACAAGGGTAAAATCAAAATATTTACTTATACAAAGTAATAAATTAGACTTAT
>JAGLBQ010000376.1 GCA_023146675.1 Cocleimonas sp.
TGTAGAGCGGATAACTTCTTTCTGGAATATGCCTATGATCACACGGTACTCGACAGATAGTAATTGTTTTCTTCTTTTGATGATTTTCTTTTTTTTAAATATTCTTTCCTATCAGCTTTGTGCTTCTCTAATAATTTATTAGCATAATTATCGCTTAAGTTATTCTTAATTATATTTTCCTCGATAGTTTTTAAGCGTGCCTTTGAGCCTATCGTATATTCATTATTATCAAAGTCATCCATTATTTTAGCTATTTTATCCCCCTGATGAACAAAAGTACCACTAAGCATTGTTAGCGTTACTTCTGGGCCGCCAATTGTTTGTTGATAGTAATGCTCAATATCTAAACTTTCACATCCACGCATCATTAAGTCCCAAACTCCACTTATTGATACAACGCGATTATCAAAGTTTATATAACGGCCTTTATCAAGCATAGTGCTGAGTAATATCATTACTTTCTCTGGTTTTTTATTTCCCCCTGCTAAATAGTTTTTAATCATATCTGTAGATTCAAAGTATTTAGCTTTATCTTCTCCTACTATTTCCCCTAAACTAGCAGCTGCATGATTCACAAAATCCACAGATAAACGCAAATGACCATCTAAAGCTAATCGGTAAATATCTTTTTCTTCAACGGGTTCACCTAATACACCGCTTAAATGTAAAGCTGTTTCTCCAATAGTAAGCCACTCTTTAAGTTTAAATAGCTTACTCATCCATCAAACCCCAAAGCTCCCATAACTACTCATACCAGCCCCTTGATAATGCGAATGTATATGCTGGTATACCGTCTGGCTCAATATCGCTAATTCAGCATCAGGGTATGGCTTTTGCGGTAAATACTGTAGATATTGATTAATAGTTACTTTCACCTGTGCGCTTACTTGTGTACTTTCGCGCCAATGCTCTAGTTTTAGCTTTTCTTTTTTCAGCTTCTTCAGTGTTTTCTTAGCCACTTTTTTAACGGCTTTCTTTTCTTTTTTGCTCAGTTTAGGTTTCTTTAATAAATCATAAATAGCCAGTGTTTCTTCATCCAAGTCTTCACGTATTGCGCGCTCTAGTTCAGGGGTAAGTTCGTTTTCCATGAAGTCATTTAAGTTATCAAAAGCTTCTTGAACAGCTTTAAGGTCTTTTCCTGCATTATATTCTTCGATTATTTCTTTGTACTTCTCATAAAACTGTAAGCGAATAGGATTTTGATTAATCATCTGTTCTAGTCTTTTTTCAATAGCTTCTTGCAGATTAAATACCACTGCATTTTTATTGTTTGATTTTGCAAAGGCGGCGCGTAATTTATCAAAGTCTAAGTTGCCTAAATCAACATAATCATCATCACTTACAGGGTTAGAACCTAAGCTGATACTCATATTCACTTCTTGCTGTAACTGCATCATCACTTCGGTAATATCGGCTTTCTTGGTTTTCTGGTTTAACTGTCCGTAAATGGCTTCTATCGCATTGTATTGGCGCGTGAAGGGCTTACATTGTACTTCAGGGTATAACGCCTTATATTTACGAAAAACCTCACGTGCCGCCACTTCAAATTGGGTGCGTGTGGTTTC
>JAGLBQ010000377.1 GCA_023146675.1 Cocleimonas sp.
GTATGAGTTGCTTGATGCAAGTCATCAGGAAAGCCTATACCAAGCGTTCCAATAACTGCAGCTGTCTTTGCAATCAGTGCATTCATTGCTTGCGCAAAAAAATGGGTAACTGTTGTTTTACCATCCGTCCCTGTTACACCGATTACTTTTAAACCATAATTTTCTTTTATCCGCTGACTACCATCCAATATCTGATAATAATGTTTCGCTATTTTGCCCAACTGCGGCGCCAACCCTTCAACGCCAACAACAGGAATGGTTAAACCTGCCAGTAATTCAGATTTATTTTGCAACAAATCTGCTTCATAAATAATAGCGACCGCACCTTGGTTCTGTGCTTTAAGCGCATATTCCATGCCATGCACCTGAGTCCCTTTCAGAGCAACAAATAACATGTTTTTTTTGATCGCACGACTATCTAATGTCAACCCATTAATCAGTAAATCAACAGACACCTTTGACAAAGCATCACGATCAACGCCTTCTATATTCTCTAATAAGCTATGTAGCGAGCGCTCTCTCATGAAGCACCCTCACGACCACTATTTCTGCGCGCATGTTTTCGCGCAGGCAAATTATCAGGCGGAATATCTAATATTCTTAATGCACTCGCCATCACCTTAGAGAAAACGGGTGCCGCCAAGCGTCCACCCGTCGCTTTATCAACTTTAGGCTCATTAATCATGACCGCCACCACAATACGAGGATTCGAGGCAGGTGCTATACCGATAAAGCTAACGACCTTTTTATTTTTACGATAGCGTTTATTAATAAATTTATAAGCCGTACCTGTTTTACCTGCAACACTATAGCCTTCAACTTTGGCATTTTTTCCTGTTGCTTTTTTATTAACAACCGTTGTAAGCATTCTCAACACAGCCTTCGCATTCACCTCTTTCATAATACGCTGCCCTACAACCGCCTCATTTCTCTTGTAAATTGTCACAGGGTAAAGCACACCTCCTGTTGCAAATACAGTGTAAGCATGCGCCAACTGAAGCAAGCTCGCGGAAAGCCCATAACCGTAACCCAGCGATGCTCTATCTACTTTTACCCATTGATCATAGTAAGATAGCTTCCCTTCAGACTCGTTCGGAAACCCAGCACTTGGACGGCGTCCAAAGCCTATTCGACTAAGAAATTTCCACTGCCCACTCGCTTTCATCAATAAGGCGACTTTACTTGCTCCTACATTACTTGATTTTGCCAAAATTCTATCCAGCGTCATCGAGCCATAATTGATAGGGTCTCGAATTTTAGTCTTGCCCATATTAAGATAGCCAGGCGAAGTATCAATTTGCACATTTGGACCAATCACTCGCGCTTCCAAAGCAGCCGCTATAGTGAATGGCTTAATCGTCGAACCAGGCTCAAAAGCATCTAAAACTGCACGATTTCGATAAAGAGAGGGCTTTAATTCAGAACGCACATTAGGATTAAAGCCAGGCATATTTGCCATCGCCAATATTTCTCCTGTATGTGCATCTAGCACAATGATCGAACCCGCCTTCGCGTTTAATTGGTACACTGTGCCTTTTAGTTCTTTGTACGCCTGAAACTGTATGCGTTTATCAATACTTAAGGCAACTTTCTGACCAGGCTTCATTTCCTTAATTTGTTCGATATTTTCTATTAAGCGTCCACGTCCATCACGTACAACACGCTTCTTTCCAGATTCTCCAGCCAATATTTGATTTTTAGACCGCTCAATTCCTTCAACACCTTTATCATCGATATTTGTAAAGCCGACCACATGCGATAGCGCCTCTCCCATTGGGTAGAAGCGTCGATATTCAGACGTACTACTAAAAGAGGGTAAATTTAGACTCGCTATATCTTCTGATATTTCAGGCGGTATTTGCCTTGCTATATATAAAAACTGTTTTGATTTATTACGGCGTATTTTCTGCACTAATTTAGTTGCATCAATTTTCAAATAGGCCGCTACTTTCTGCAAGCCAACATCTAGCTCATCTAAACGTGCTTTAGCAAGAAGCGCATCTCCTTCATTTTTACTCGTTGTTCCTTTAATAAGCCCAGCACGAACCGAAAATAATTTTCTGGGATTACACCAAACTGATTCGACAGGTGAGCTAATTGCCAACGACTCATCATTACGATCAACAATCATGCCGCGATAAGGAGGCACAGACACCACTCGCATCTGTCTTTTATCAGCTTGTTTTTGTAGCCACTGCTGCTGAAAAACCTCAAGATAGCCTGCACGTAAAAGCAACACACAAATAAGTGACAATAAGAAAATCAACAACGCAAAACGCCGCCCCCTGTAAACAGGAGGCAGCATATTTGATGCTCTTGCCTTTCTCATTATTCTTTCACCATTCTAATGTTTTTGGTTTTTGGTATTCGCATACCCAAGTCTTCTCGTGCTCTGCGCTCAACGTAAATTTCATTCAGTACAACACCTTGCTCTAGCTTTAATCGACTCCACTGTGCAATCAAAATATTATGCTGTTTAGCTAACTTTTCAGACTGCACAAACAAGGCACGTGATTGGTGGCGCTGCATCACAACAAAAATCGCCATCACGATGACCGACAGATAGAGTAGAATAAGCAACACTAGCTGCCATTTTGATGCATCCTTGTCTTCGACAATTATCACGCTATTTTTTCTCCAACTCGCATTATTGCACTACGTGAACGTGCATTTATTTCAATTTCTTGTGATGATGCCTTAATGGGCTTGCCAATTAATTTGAAAACAACCGCTGGCATTCCATCTTTCCCTTGTAAAGCGTCTAGCTGTGAATCCATTATTGGTAAGCCACGCGGCAGTTTTGCTCTAGTGGATTTGTCTTTTAAAAAACGTTTTACCATACGATCCTCCAAAGAGTGAAAGCTGATGACCACAATCCGCCCATGCTTCGCTAATGACTCCATTGATCGCTGCAAACAAGCGTCCAAGTCGTCCAATTCTTTATTTATGAAGATACGAATTGCTTGAAAACTTTTTGTTGCAGGATTCTTGCCTTTCTTTTGCTTTGCCTTGGGGACTGCACCTGCAATAATATTCGCTAATCGCAGGGTTGTTTCAATGGGGGATAACTCTCTTTCCTTCAAAATATTACGTGCTATCCTACGCGCGAATCGTTCTTCACCAAATTGCCATAACACATCCGTAATGTCTTTTTCTTCTGCTGTATTAATCCATTCAGCCGCACTTTCTCCACTCTCTGGATTCATACGCATATCCAGCTCACCATCGCGCTGAAAACTAAAGCCACGCGAGGCATCATCCAACTGTGGCGATGAAACGCCTAGATCCAGCAATAAACCATCGGGGCTTCTATCAATACCCGTTTGCTCTAGCGCATCTGGAAAGTTCTTAAAAGAACCTTGCCATACAACTACCCGCGCATCACTTAGATATTTTTCTTTTGCATACGCAATTGCTTGAGGGTCTTTATCTATTAACAACAAGCGACCATTTTCAGTTAACTGCGATAAAATCAAGCTTGCATGACCGCCACGTCCAAAAGTTGCGTCAATATAAAAACCATCATTTTTAACTGACAAAGCATCTACCGCCTCTTTCAGCAACACGGTTGCGTGTTGAAATTCTGTTGCTGAATCACTCATATTTTTTATTACTCTTTACAACGATATTTGACTTAATACGGCATCTATTTCTAAATTACTTTGAGCCTCAGCCAACCATTCATCCCTTTGGGTATTCCATATTTCCGTATCCCATAGTTCAAACTTATTGACCTGACCTACCAATACAGATTTTTTTTGCAAGTTCGCATATTCACGTAATGGAAGAGACAAGCGCACACGACCTTGGCTATCTAGCTCGACCTCAGAGGCATGACCTAACACTAGGCGCTGCATATTCCTTACGTTACGATTCATATTAGGCAGACTCATCAACACCTGCTCTACTTTCACCCATTGATCCATTGGATATAACAATAAGCAGCGATCCATATGGTCAACCGTAATGACCATCTCACCAGAAGCATCGACAACAATTGAATCACGATAGCGTACAGGGATAGCCACACGCCCTTTAGCATCGATATTCAAATTGGAAATACCACGAAACATCTATATTCAATTTCCCGCTTAAGAGGAAATAAACCACCTTTCCCCACCAATCACCACTTTGGTCAATTATAACCCTCCAACCACCGCAGGTCTACCGCTAATCTCGGTGAATTTCTATACAAGACAGTTACTTAGATGAACGGTGTTAATAAA
>JAGLBQ010000378.1 GCA_023146675.1 Cocleimonas sp.
GAGGTGGAATCGAACCACCGACACGAGGATTTTCAATCCTCTGCTCTACCGACTGAGCTATCGGGCCGCGAGCGAGGGCGCATTAAATCGTTTTCTGCGGTTATTGTCAAGCACTTGTCTTAATATTTTATGATAAATTTTCTATTGGGAAAAAAGCCTGCTTCATGCGTTTGGTTGTCTAATGTATAGTCCAAGCTCCTAATACTTTTGTTAACAATTAATATGTTCCAAATCGCATTGTTTGAACCAGAAATACCGCCCAATACGGGTAATATTATGCGCCTATGTGCCAATACAGGCTCGGTATTGCATCTTATTCATCCACTTGGTTTTGATCTTGATGAAAAGAAGTTGCGCCGTGCGGGGATGGATTATCGTGATTTAGCGGTTGTTAAAGAGCATCAGGACTTTCCTGCTTTTTTAGACAGTGTGGAAGGCGCAACGATTTATGCTTTAACCACGAAGGGAAGTAGGCTGCATTCTGAGGCGTCGTTTAAGGCAGATGATATTTTATTATTTGGACCTGAAACACGCGGTTTACCTGATGATATTTTGCAATCATTAGAGAATAATCATCGTCTCAGAATCCCTATGATGCCAGATTGTCGTAGCTTAAACTTATCCAATACCGTTGCTATTATGGTGTACGAGGCGCTTAGACAGCAGGACTTTAAGGGGCTGCAATAATGAAACTTATTCGGGGGATGGCTAATCACAGGCAGTATACCGATGAATTTGCGAATGGCTGTGTTGCAAGTATTGGCAATTTTGATGGTTTGCACTATGGGCATCAAAAGTTACTTGCCCATCTTGCAGAGAAATCAAGCGCATTAAAGTTACCCAGCATGGTTATTAGCTTTGAACCACTCCCTGCTGAGTTTTTTATGCCCATGCCGCCAGCGCGGATTTACCCGCTACGTGACAAGGTGCGCTTATTAAATCAGCTTGATGTAGATTACTATATGAACCTACGTTTTAATAAAGCATTGGCAAATAGGACGGCTGAGGATTTTGTACAGCAGTTATTATTGGATCAGCTAAATGTGCGTTATTTAGTGGTGGGGGATGATTTTCGCTTTGGTAAGCAGCGTACTGGAGATTTTCAGTTACTACAGTCAATGGGTGCTGCTGCGGGAATGGAGGTCTGTGATACCCCAACCTGTCATTACAAGGATGAGCGCATCAGTAGTACATTGATTCGACAGCATTTAGCGGTTGGAGATATTGAGGCTAGTAATCAATTACTAGGTAAGCCCTATCAATTATCAGGTCGCGTGCGGCATGGTCAGAAGCGCGGTAGAACGATTGGTTATCCCACGTTAAATTTGTTATTGCCTGATAATATCGCACCCGTTAAAGGTGTTTATGCGGTGCAGGTGCAGGGTCTGTCTGATAAATCTCTCAAGGGAGTTGCGAGCCTTGGGACAAATCCTACCGTTGCGGGGCGCGAAATGCGTCTGGAAACCTACTTATTTGATTATAATGATAATGCCTATGGGCAGACTATTTGTGTGCAGTTGGATAAATTCTTACGACCTGAGGAGACGTTTGATAGTTTTGAAGTGATGAAACAGCAAATTGATCAGGATGCTGAGATTGCTAGGCAATATTATCAGGAGTAGTTTTGATTTTATTAAGGGATTAAAATATCTGGATGCAGGTTATGCCAAACAGAAAATCCCTTTCCATTCCGAATAATCATATACACCATTAAGCCATGTTGTTGCGCATATGCTTTCCCTTGCTTTTCGCCTAATACCATAATCGCTGTTGCTTGTGCATCGGCAATCATGGCAGATTTATCCAGTACAGTGACAGAGGCTAGTTTGTGCGTAATGGGGTGACCTGTTTTAGGGTTAATGGTATGCGAGTAGCGTTTGCCCTCTGTTTCATAATAATTGTGATAGTCACCTGAAGTAGCTATCGCGATATTATTCAGCCGCAAGCCCTGCTGCACTGAGCGCGCTAATGTTGTTGGCTTTTCTATTGCGATACGCCATGCTTGATTCTGTTTATTCTTTCCTCGTACACGTATTTCACCACCGATTTCAATTAAATAGTGTTTAATTTTTCGTTTTTCTAATAAGACACTAATCGCATCAACCGCATACCCTTTTGCTATTGCGGATAAGTCGATGCTTAATTCAGGCTTTTGTTTACGAATGGCTGGAGGCTGTTGGCGTATTTGTAACGATTGATAGCCTATTTGATGAAGATTATTCTTAATCTGTTGTGAGGATGGAGCAGTGGTTTTACGGCTTGGTCCAAAGCCCCATAAATTAACTAAGGGCATAATCGTTATATCAAATGCGCCCTTAGTTGATTGGCTTACCATCTGGGCTGATTTGATAATGGTTAGAAAGCGTTTGGAGACTGGAAACCAGTGTGTATTTTGTGATTGATTAAAACGAGAGATGCTGGAGTTCGCTATATAGGTCGACATTTCTTGATTGATCGCGAGCAAAAGGGTATCAATATCACGCTGGAGCGGTATCCAGTGAGGATCGCTTTTATTAGCAGCTTTTATTGGAATGCGAATATGATATCGCGTTCCCATTGTTTTTCCTTGTAACTGATAATATTCAAGGGCGCTATCGTCTGTTCCACATGCCATAAGCAATAAGGAACAGAGTAGTAGGCTAAAAATGTAAGGTAGGCAACTGAACTTCACGTTTTCCACGCAATACCGTTATGCTTAAATCACTCGCTCCAGAAAGTTCACTCATTAACATAATACCCTTTTCAGGACTGTCAATCTTAATGCCATTGACTTCTTTTACAATATCGCCATTGCGTAAACCAAGCTGACGAAAGACACGACGCCGTTTTCCTGCACGAACGCGGAAACCGATGAGCTGACCATTTTTTGAATACGGTTGTGCGCTGGCAATTTCCATTAGTTTTGATGGATCCGCCATCAGTTTCTCGCGAAATTCAGTCATATTTTTTACTGAAAACTCCTCTTTTCCCTTTGGGCTTTCTGCTTTTGCGGCAGCTGTAGGTTGTGGGGAAGGTGACTCTGATGGAATAGGAGGCATAAAACCAGGCGGTGGAGATTTTGCTCTAGGGATATTTCTAACAGGCTGAGGTGTATTTACGGATGTACTTGCTAGTGCTGGCGCTGAAGGTTTAGTATTAGCTGCAATAGCGGGTGCTCCTACTATTCTTTTTCCCTTTGCTCCTGCTGTTCTTGGGAGAAAAAATTCTTCCAGATTGCCATGATTGCTGATGACGACTTTCTCTGATGTTACTTCACTAATAAATACTTTTTTCTCTTTGTCTTTATCATCTAACCCTTCATTAACGGAATAAACCTTTTGTGGTTGTCCATTATAAGATAACAAAGCGTAGCCTGATTCTTTCTTGCTATAGGACATAATGCCATATAACTTTACATTGAGTTTAGGGGCAACTACAGGAGGTGGAGCAACAACTTTTACGGGTTGAGACGGCGGGGCAACGACTGCTTTCTTTTCCATAGTACCAAAAATATGCTGACCAGCTATCATTTTGCCATAATTTTGCTGTTTTTTTGGTTTAGTAATTGTATTGTTTTGCGCAGATGCTATCTGTGTTACTACTTTTTCTTCAGGTGTTAAAAATACCCAAAGTAAGTTTGCCAAGCTCATTCCAAGCAAAATAACCAGAAAAACAGTCAGCCATTGCGGTAATTTTTTTAATTGTGGGTAATTTTGAGTAAGTGTCATTTTATTATACGTTATCGTTATTTAAGTCTGATAATAGTCTTTATACCAGTGTACAAAATTTTCCACACCTTTATCCAACGGCATTGAAGGACAATAATCCACATCTTGAATTAAATCCTCTACATCCGCATAGGTATCAGGCACATCTCCAGGTTGAAGTGGTAATAAATTTATCTTTGCTTTTATACCAAGATGTTTCTCTATTGCTTCAATATAGGTCATTAATTCAATTGGCTTTTGGTTGCCGATATTATAAATTTTCCAAGGTGCAGGGCTGCTGGCAGGATCAGGTTTTTCTCCATCCCAATCCGTATTACCCGTTGGAGGCTTATCCAAAACACGAATCACCCCTTCAACAATATCATCAATATAGGTGAAATCACGGCGATGTTTGCCGTAGTTATAAACATCAATCTCTTCCCCCGCGACCATCTTATGCGTAAATTTTAGCATCGCCATATCAGGGCGGCTCCATGGACCGTAGACGGTAAAAAATCGTAGCCCTGTGGTTGCTAAGCCATATAAATGTGAATAGCTATGCGCCATTAACTCGCCCGATTTTTTCGATGCCGCATATAAAGAAACAGGGTGATCTACATTATCATGCACTGAAAAGGGCATGGATTCATTTAAGCCATAAATCGAACTTGATGAGGCATAGACAAAATGCTTCACCTTATTATGACGGCAACCTTCCAGTAAATGGGCAAAACCTGTGATATTGCTTTCCACATATGCCAGTGGGTTTTCTAATGAATAACGCACACCCGCTTGTGCTGCTAGGTTAATCGCAGCATCAAATTGCTGGTTGGTAAATAATGCTTCCATCGCTTGTCGATCTGCAATATCCAGTTTAATATAGTTAAAATTGACTGAATTTTTGGTCTTCGCAATATCTGCTAAACGGGCTTCTTTTAGAGAAATATCATAATAATTATTAAGATTGTCAATTCCAACCACCTCATCACCGCGCTGTAGCAATGACTTGGCAATAGCAGAACCAATAAAGCCTGCAACACCTGTTACTAACACTTTCACTTTTAATTATTGCCTAGTAACAAATCAGCCACTTGTTGATATTTTTCAGCAGACTTATCTAATATTTCCTGCGGTAATATTGGTCCTGGGGGGGTCTTATTCCAACCCTGAGATTCCAGATAATCACGAATAAACTGTTTATCAAATGAGGGTGGACTCATGCCTTCTTGATACGAATCCACTGCCCAAAAACGCGAAGAGTCAGGCGATAATATTTCATCAATCAAGACTAATTGATCATTTTCATCCAGACCAAATTCAAACTTGGTATCCGCAATAATAATGCCTTTTTGCAATGCAAACTCAGCTGCTTCACTATAAAGTTGCAGACTCACATCGCGCACTTGCTGCGCTAACGCTGACCCTATTAAGGATTCCATTTTAGCAAAATCAATATTTTCATCATGATCACCTACATTAGCCTTTGTAGAGGGAGTGAAAATAACCGTCGGCAGCTTGCCTGCTTGCTGTAAATTTTCGGGCAAAGAAATGCCAGAAACCTGTCCTGTTTGTTGATAATCCTTCCAACCAGAGCCGATGAGGTAGCCCCGCACAATTGCCTCAACAGGAAGAGGTTTTAATTTTTTTACTACAACACTACGCGAAGCTAATGTTTTTATTTCATCATCTGATAAACCAATCTCATCTATTGTTAAACCATCAAAATGATTCGGGATAATATGCGACAGTTTTTCAAACCAGAAATTTGAGATAGTGGTAAGCACTGCGCCCTTTTCAGGAATAGGATCGGGCAATACCACATCAAAAGCAGATAAACGATCGGTGGTAATAATCAGCATATGATCCGCATCAATATCATAAATATCACGCACTTTACCGCGCGTGATGAGTGGCAAGTTTTGCAGATTTGTTTCAAAAATAGCTGTATTCATAAGAGAATAATGTGGAAGTTGAATTGGCGCTGATAATATCAGGTTTTCCATTCCTAAAGCGATTAGCTATTTAGTATTAATCTGTTTGTAACAATGATTTTAAATAGGTCGCCTAACAATATTCGCCCGAATAGCCTTAGAAAAATCCTCAGCATCCTCTGCTTCCTGAGCAGTTTTAGTAATATCAAAATGCTCATGGGCTGCTTTGTAGGATAAGTGCGTATCGATCATATTCAGTCGATAGGCTATTTTATCAATATTTTCAGGTAGTAAATAGCGCAGACTCCAAAGGGGTATGGGTTTTTCTGAAAAGCGACGAGTATGTTTGATGATATTAGTAGTGCAATTATTCCACAGTGTATTATAAAACTCTGGCTCTTTTCCCAATGCATCAGCACGCTTTAGCATATCCACAAAGACGGCTCTGATATGCTCTTTTTCTGTTTGAATGGGAAATAATCGCACCGTTGCTTTGATTGTATTAGTGCGAACTTTGATCACATCTCTTTCATCGGCAATAACATACATCATCTCAAATTGACGAAAAAATGCTTTTATAGGGCTGAAACTGATGCCTTTTTTGCGTCGTATTTCAATCGATATGGAGAGATAGCTTCCATCTTTAAAACCAAAAGAAACAAAGGTATGGGCTGCTCCAAATCCTGCAAAAGGCGAAATAACTAGCCAGCCAGACTCTATATCGTCCAGCTTAATGGTGCGATCATAGAATTCTAGATCAAAATCACGGGTGGTTCGATAGTGAATATTGCGGATATTATTAATGCGGACGGTATCATCATCAATAAAATGAATGGAAGGCATAATCGCTTGATCTGGCGACCAATTGCGTTTTAAAGAAGGATTAGTGACATTTAGAAAAATGGCTATGCCTATCACTGCTACGACAACTAATACTATAATCAGGATAAGAATGATTTCATTCATTTGGTACTCTCCACTTACCGAATGAATTTATCATACAATAATCAGTGCTAAAGGTCAGTTGTGATATGTGTCTCAAGTGGTGCAAATATTAAAGTCGATCTATTATTCAATATTTTGAACCTGCTCTCTCATTTGCTCAATTAAAACTTTTAAATCCACTACTGCTTGTGTCGTTTTTGCATCATTAGATTTTGATCCCAATGTATTCACTTCACGGTTAAGCTCTTGCATTAAAAAATCTAAGCGTCGTCCTACTGCATCTTTTCTTTGCAAGACTCGTTTAACTTCTTGAATATGTGCGGCTAAGCGATCAATTTCTTCAGCAATATCTAGGCGTTGTGCTTGAATAACAAGCTCTTGTTCTAGTCGGTTTTCATCTACGCTTAGATCAAGAGAAGCAATACGCTTTACTACTTTTTCCCGTAGTGTAAGCAGCACTTCTTTACGGCGTAAGCGCACAGAGTTAACAATTGTTTCTATTTCATCACAGCGCATGGCTATAAATTGGCTGAGTTGTTGTCCTTCACGTAAGCGTGTGGCGATTAAATCTTCTAACGTCTTTTTTAGCAGCTGATGAGCTTGTTTGCTTACATTGCTTAAGTCGGTTGTGGGTGTTTCTATTACGCCTTTCCAGTTTAAAATATCGATGGTTGATAAACCGTTTGATTTTTGTGTCAGAGTTTCAATTTGTTGTTGTGCATCAAGTAACGCTTTAAGTTGTGCTTGATTAATTGTAATTTTTTGTGCGTTAGCTGAGGTTGATTCATAGCTTAATTGGGCATCAATTTT
>JAGLBQ010000379.1 GCA_023146675.1 Cocleimonas sp.
CACTTATTTGGTAGTTTGTTAACGGCGATGAAGCCATTGATTAAAAAAACTACCGCATAATATGTAGAAAAAGTGATAAAAATAAACATCTATCACATACATTACAATTTAGTCCCAATATGAATACAGGCAATGCCAAAAGAAACATTATGGTAATGCACCTCACTAAAGCCTGTTTTTTGCATAATCTGTTTCATCTCTTCCTGATCAGGAAAACGACGTATAGATTCAATCAGGTAGGTATAGGCTTCAGGTTGCTTTGCAATCCATGCGCCTAGTCTTGGAATCACATAATAGGAATACAGATTATAAAAAGGCTTGAGCCATTTATGTGGCGTAGAAAACTCTAAGCAAAGAATCCGCCCATTAGGTTTCAGCACGCGCAATATTTCTTTTAGCCCTTCTTCCATTCGCGTCATATTACGGACACCAAACGCAATGGTAACGGTATCAACTGAGTTATCGGCGAGTGCTAATTGCTCTCCTGTTGTTGCAATACACTGTATTTTATGGTGTTTTTTTCCTTCTGTTAGCATAGCAAGTGATGGATCAGCGACTAAAACAAGGTTATTCTTAGCCATCATTTTCATCGCCACATCACCCGTACCCCCCGCCAGATCAACAATAAGCTGGTTCGCTTGTGGCTTCGCTAATTTAACTAATTTATGTTTCCATAAACGATGGATGCCAAAACTCATGGCATCATTCATTAGATCATAGCGCGGGGCAACTTTATTAAAGACGCTACGAATTAGGCGCTCGCGTTTTTTATTGGAGACCTCTTGCTTGCCAAAACTTTGGTCAATATTATTTTTTTTCATTGGTTTCCTATGATTTTCAGCTATTTAATCGTATAAAAGCGAAAAGGAGCCATGATTAAACCATTATTGGTATGCAGTAAGACCCTTGCTTCCCATTCCATTTTCGAGCGAACACAAACAGGGATAACGGCTTTGCCTTTAAAATGCTCAGTCTCTATTTTCTCTAACGTTGAACGGTTGTAACCCATATCCATGTCGATGCCGATAAAATCAACCTCAACTTTTGATACGGCTATGCCATCAACAATAACATTAAGCACGAGGGGACGTAGGATGGGAATAGTCTTCGGGGTAATCGACAGGCTGACCTTTCCACCGCTGGGCAATAACGTTGTACATTTGTCTTTGCGCAGGTCACAGGATTTATCTAATGTTGCGGTAGCTGTAATGCTAGGCGTCATACTCGCTTTGAGTTTATAGCCGATGACTAAGAGAAGAGCAAAGCCTAGTATGGCAACGATTGTCCATAATTGTTCTGATTTATTATTTTGACTCATCACGATTAAACTCTAAATTATGCAGTGTTTTTTTAGTGACAAATGCCATTAGGGCAAATCCCCGCGCTTAAAAACAACGTAGCCCAACCATGCACAAAAAGTACCGAGTGCAATAGGATAGAGGAGTGACCAGATAAGAAATCCTGTTTGTCCAAACGTGTCCAGTATGACCCATGCCGATGGCCCTAATAAAACTAATTGTGGATCAAATAGCATCATCGCGCCTGTACGAAAGACTTGTAGCGGATTGGTCAGTGCAATCAGTACCACGGTTTCTGCGGATGAACCATCACTTATCATAATACCGAGTAGGATTAGATCGAGAAATAAGAGTAAGACTAACCAGACTAAAAAAGCAGCGCCTTGTGCAACATCTGTGGAACGTGCTAATGCGGAAATTAGCATACCAATACCAAGGAAACACCAAGCTAATACAAGTAACATAGCGGTGTACATAATCACCTGTCCCCACGGAATTTCCGCCCCTTTAAGCGCAGCCCAGACCACCGCTAGCATCATAGCGAGAAAGACAGGGAGAAAAACCACCGCAAAACGCCCCAGTATTTTACCCCAATACCAAGAGGCTAAACCAACAGGCAAAGAGAGTAAGTATTCAAAAATGCCTGCTTCACGATCACCTGCGACTGAGCGCACCGTGGTCAACAAGACAAAAACGGGCAGTATTGCCATGG
>JAGLBQ010000038.1 GCA_023146675.1 Cocleimonas sp.
AACTATCAAAAAGGACTGTACAACCAAAAACACTTCAAATGAATCCTTTTATCTCGTAAATTACCGATCATCAGAAAAATCATCGCGGTAAATATTATTTTTTACACAAGTGAATAAGCATTTTTTATACTTTCCCTTCATCAAGATTATTAAGGGCAAAGCAATGATAAGTTTATCTGAAGAAAATAATCTCATTATCGACTACACACAAATAGTGGGACATTCTTGTTTGGTTACTTTCACCTCTTGGGAAAGTGGTATTTTATGGACAAACATTATTGAGAATAATCGCACTGTTCATGCTAACTTTCTAGACGACCCCTCATTATTACTTTCTACTATTCACGATAGCCCCGAAGCTTGTCAATGGATTGATAAAATACCAAAAAATCTAATGGGTAAACTACTAGATTATGAAAGAATCCATCGCACACCAACTTACTCTTTGTTTTGTCTTTTAAATCGCTACCAAAGTGCGATTGATCTATTTACTAGTAATCCATTACTCATGGCTATCATTATGCATTCGGCAAAGGAGAATAACTGGAGTGAAGAAACTACCGCCAATTTATTGCTAGAAAAGAGAATAAAAATACTCGAAGCTTGTGGATTTTTAGGCGACAAATCAACCTTAAAAATCATCAATAAAATATCTTATACATCCTTTCATCCAAAGAGATATCAACTAATGCAAACCATTTTAGCATTACCTGATAAACATCTTCTTAATCATTTGCATTATATAGACTTTAGCTTGTTTCATCTGCTAATTAGCCATCCTAAATTATTATCAAGCAGGTTATTACACAGTTACCAAGCAAAATGGCCTATTACAAAATTTAAAATGCTCTATGCTGACATAGGTAGAATGGCAGATAATGAGGAAGGTAATACGGAACAAAGGATTTTAAACAGTCGCACTATTGATGAATTAGAGGCAATGCATGATCGGTATACTGAAAGACTCAATGAAGAAAGGTATAATATTGATGAAATAGACGATATAAATTACCCAGCAGCACCGATAGCGGGAACTGAAACAATTATTCCTATAACAAATAGCAAAGAACTATTTAGGGAAGGACGCAAACAACACCATTGCGTAGCAAGCTATCACCATGACATTGTGGCAAGAAGAAGTTATATTTATAAAGTAATAGAGCCAGAACGGGCAACGTTAGAAATCCGTATTCAATCATCAGGTCATCATCTTGGGCAAGTTAAATTAGCCTGTAATAAAATGCCATCAAAAGAGACTTTGGATAGTATTTCTACTTGGATTAAGAGTCGAAAAACAACCTATTGAAACATTACGTAAAAAAGAGCTTTCAGAGGCTGAATATAAGAAACTAAAAAATATCATGTGGATATTAAGAAAGAAAGAGACTTGACAACTAAGCACTCGGATGAAAAAAATAAACCTTGAATTTATTCTTTAAATATTCCCCTCTCATGAAAAAAGCATATAAATTTAGAAAACAATAGAATGAAATATTGAGTTACTTTAAAAACAGGTTAATAGCTATTTTTTTAAAAGATTCAATAATATAATCAAGGTCATTACGTAACGCTATTATGGCATTTTCAACATTGAAAATCTGTTCCAGGGTATTTCAATAAATTTAAGAGAATAGATAATATGATTCAACTTATTGACTAATATTTTTTTATATTTCCATACCAGAGGAAAAAGAGCCAATTATTTTTGAGTTTAATAAATCACATTGAAAGGGCTAGCTAGCAGCATTATGCCCATCAAAAAAAATCTTAATATTTTGATCTTGATCAAGGTGTCTTAATTTTATTCAGCTTACGTTAATATAAGAAATTTCTATGCTGGGGAAAATAAATTAATGATTTGCTCATACAGGACAATTATCAAGAGAACCAGCTGGAAAAGTGATAAAGGATTATTGCTGACAGGTGGTAGTGTTTTATTTTTCTACTCCCTAATAGGATATGTATTTGAATTCCATATCGATAATTTTTTTACTTCTGAACAAGTCAAGCATTTAACGAGTATTTTTAAAATAAGTGTTGAGGAGAAAGTATTTAAATATATCGAACTGCTTTGGCATATATTTTGGATTAGTGCTATTTCTTCTTTTTTAGGCATTCCTATTGCGCGAATTATTGAAGGATGCTTAGGCGCTCATTCAGCTAAGCAATACAGCAGTTTAAGAGAAAAAATTGCACCTAAAGGCGCTCTCTATCATTGCAAATGGAATAACACCCTACTGATTTTGCAAGAAAACCGTCATATTTCTACTCTCACCAGTCTTAAAAAATATATCATTGATGGTGAGCGGCTAGATATTCCAGAGTATTCAGGACTATTAAGCTCTATTCGGCATATCAAACGAATCTCCAACTTATTGCTGTCGGTTGAAAATATCATGCAAAAAGAGGGAGAAGTTGAATGCGAAAAGAAGGTGTCTTTTTATCGCTCTCAAGTGCGTCTTCTCCTGTTTAGAACGGATATCTATCGCCACTTAATTACCTTTGTCTATTTTATTTTTCCTGCCTTTTTTACTCTTTTATTTACGCTTCTGTTTGAAAAAAATGGACTTTTTCGTGAGGATGTCTTTACCTTCTTTTTAGGCACATCCGTTATTGTTTCTTCCATTTTTTTTGCAATGTTATCGTACTCAGCCCTAAGTTTATTTGCGTACTTTTGGAGAAAACAATGCAAGCGCTTTGATGACATGGTTTTTAAAATCTATGCACTGATTGTTTCTTTAGTTATTTTTATTTCAGTCTTTTCACTGGGCATTTATTTTTTATTTCCCGCTAATACTGCTATTACTGAGGATATAAAAATACTACTAGTAACCAGTAGTAATATTATTCTACCAATTATTAATATGGAGTCAGGCAACAATCTGATTCGATATTTACCTATTGAAGCAAAATTAGTTTTGCAAATTTCCACTGCAATTATTGTTTCTGTCTTGCTAAATTTGATTTTTGAATATGCTTTAGGAAAGTATGAGCAAAGCACATCAGGAGAACATGAAAGACATTTCTCTGTTCCTGCTGAATTAGTCGGTATTTTTGGCAAATTTTTTATTTTTATTATTGCTACAGCATTGATCTACTCCGCCATTGTTGCTACTTCATTTAATAATACACAGATTACATCATCTAACATTACACCCATCACACCTTCTGCAAACATTGTAGATCAAGGGGCTACTCTGTCTGTTAACCCTGTTAACCCCCAAGCAGCAGGAGTAGTTGTTTCCACTGACAGCTCCAGCACTAATAAGCCTAAAGACATAAATCCAGGAGAAAAACTTGGAAGCTTTCTTCCTTATAGTATTTTCTTGGCATTAGTGGGTGCGGTTCTTGCTATTTCCACACGGGAGTTATTGGAAAATTATTTTGCAGGTGTCTCAATGAAAGTTGATATGCCATTTCAACAGGGAGATAGGATAGAGATTGATAATATTGGTATGTGTGAAGTTCGTGAAGTTGGTTTGCGCTCTGTAAAACTCTATTCCATTGCAAATAACTCCATTGTTTCGATACCCAATAAAGAAATATCCAATGATATTATTTCTAACTATACCTTGCCCACACTGGATTACCGACGCTCTTTGAAACTGAATGTAGGAATGGAGTTTAGTGGTAATTCTGATAAACCCAAAGAAGTTAGTTCTGATATTAAGCATGATTTTCGTTTTATTAAAGACTGTGATGATGAGGCAGAGGGTGTTGTCGAAACGGCAAAAGCTTTACTGTTAATAGCGACCTTTATATCAACAGGGGTTAAAAAGCCCAGTGCAAAACGTTTTTTTTGGTACAACTGGATACTAGAAAATCCTGATTTAGCGATTGAACGTCCTGATGCGGGAATGAAATATCAAGCAACACGGGATATTGAAAAATACACTCAGAATGCTGAAATTAAAATAGACAGAGAGGAAAAGCTCATTGCTGCTTTAGAAGCAGTAGTGGGTATTAAAAGCTATCACGATGTGGATGAAGAGCAGCTTGATGTCATTTGGTCTCGTCTTAGCCTTATTCAGAAAATAAGTGATATACCGTTAAATGAGATATTTTTGATGGATATTCCTCTTCTGCTTGATGATATTTCAATGTTAAGAAAAAATATTCAATATATGGATACGGATTATATCCTCAGAGCAAAAATTAGAGTCGCAAAGATTTTATATCTTCTCTATAAAATTGAGCATCCAAAATATGACTTACTAGAGCAAGACTATGCGGGAGGAGAGCGTCTGGATAAAGATAAAGCATGGTCTCTTTCTAATTATATTCGATGCCTAATTAGCCAATATTTTTCACTCAATGAGTTGCTCTGGGGGCTTAAGTCTCAATCTGAAGGTCAGGCAGGGAAAAGATCAATTGATAGCGCCCGACTTAAGTTTCAAGATATTCCTAGAGTGCTAACTAATCAGCGTCAACTATCTGAAGGTTATGTTTATTGGGAATTTACATTATCGGTAACCGTTGGCTTAGGGGAACAGTCAGATGAGGTTTTATACAATATTTATAAACGTATTGATTGGTATTGGGAGCTTACTAATTTATCGAAAGATTTAAGAATCTCAAATTCGAAAGTAAATTATGATTAGGATTTTTTAAAAATTTAGACTATGGATGGGGTGGAAAAATGAGTACAGAAAGTAAAAATAGTAAGCACAATAAATGTAATCTTATCTATGGATGGGCTGGAAAAACAAGCAAAGAAAGTGGGCGCAATAAATGTAATCTTATTCATGAAAAAGAAACTCTTGAAGATAATAGTGAAAAAAAACTATGTTTTTCTAGCTTATTATTTATAGTGGCAATAATTTGTATACTGTTTGTTTTAATTCAGTATATTGATAATAAAAAAGAATTGTCCGCAAGTGATTTAGTAGCTAAAACTAAGGAGGTTGATTTGAACTATGATTTAAAAGAAGCTACTTACAACCTTAACATTTTAATGAGTAATAGGAAGGAGTATATTAATCAAATTAAAAAAATGACTTTCAGTCAACCTAAAAACATTAAAGACTCTCAAAATAAGAAAAATAATATAGAAAAACATGATAATGCTTTGAATGATATAAACATAGAGATAAAAGAAAGCAGAAAGAAATTAGAAACTATTAAGTATCAGGTTTTTTTTATAGCAGAAATGAAGAAAAGAATATTTTCCATGTCTTTTAGCAACTTAGTAGTTCCCTTATTTTTCTTACTATTAGCACTATCAGGTTCTATTGCTATTTTTATATCTTATAGATTAGATCAAAAGAAAATTCATGCGATTATAAAAGATATCGATCAATATCAACGATTTGAACTAGCAGAAAAGCAATGCGTTATACTAGAGAGTAATGAAAAATTGCCAGATGTCTCTGGTATGGATATTTTTGGGCTTGGGAGAAAAATTTATCAATCAGAGCAATTATGGGATAAAATTAACTCTTACGAAAAAGCTGATTATTCAAGACAAAAATATAAGGAAGAAGAATATAAAAAAAATCGGCAAAAAGCTCAATATATTGATGAGGAAATCTATACACAAATAAGCCGCCTGAAATTACCACAAAAGAAATCAATCCAAGTTAGGGCCGATCTAATCAAAGCAATTTATAGCTACAACCGAGAAAAAGCATGAGTCAGAGCCTATGAGAGAAAACAAGCCCTTAATTTCCCAATATAAAGATGGGTCTGCCCAATTTGGTATTTTTGATGTTGATATAAAGGGTAAATATAACGGAAGATGGGGAGGATTTAGTCGGTATATTATTCAATCATTCATTGCAGGTTGTTTTGTTTCTATCATGGTTTTTGGCCTATTGACGTGGAAGGGTGATGGAGAGGACTCTTTAGTCCGTTATCTGATTTTATCTTCTATTGGTGCCAGTACTTTTCTTGTTTTTGGTGCGCCGAGACTAGGAACATCAGCCCCATTAAAAGTGTTTTTTGGTCATTTTATTGCGGTAATTATTGGTATATCTATCTTCTTTCTACGCTATTTATTTTTTGGTGAAAGTGGTCTTATAACGATATATGAAGGCTTTGAACTAGCATCTTTACTAGCAGTCTCTTTAGCTACTTTTTGGATGATTGTTTTAAATTTTGAGCATCCACCTGCTGCGGGTACGGCACTAGCACTTTCCATTTATATAACACCTGATGGTCGCCCTCCTGAAAATATTTTTATTATGGCGGCCTTTATACTGATTGCCGCTTTTTTATTGGGTTGTATTCATCGTAAGTTTTATATGAAAGATGGTATAAAGGCAATGACAGGGATTGATGATGGTACATTGAGCCAACTAAAGCTTTATCGAAACAAAGAGGGCGAAAACAGCTTATTAACAATACAGGGCTTAGCTAAAGCAAATCCTGTCGATATTTATCGTGCGCTAGGTGAAAATGCTATCTACTTTTGCCACAAAAAAGTAGATAGCGATAATTTCAAAACTGAATGCTGTCCAATCTTCCAAATGTGGATAGATCAAGCTAAAGATCAGACCATTAAAGAACAAGGTTATAGCAAATGGACTTTACGTGATCTGTTTTAAATTTTCAGTCCTTATACAACAAGCACTTCTTTGATATGCAGATGACTCTCGCAACCTTCTAATGTAATGTAAAGTGATTAAGGCATAAACAATCTGGATTAATGTTATTTTCTCTCACGTTGAGCCGCCCCTTATCAAATCATCAATTCGGCTACTCTATTTTTTAGTGACATGCTTGCCATAAAACGCTAGATTCGACTCACCCAATTATAAAAATAACCCAACTAGAGTCCCTCCCATGATTTTTTCAATTGATGTTGAAGACTGGTCTCAGTCTGTCTTAAAACGTAGTAACCCTGTTTCTGATCGTGTCTATGCAAATACAATGCATGTGCTGGATATTCTTTCTGCTAATCAGTCCAAAGCCACTTTTTTTACACTGGCTAATGTTGCTGAAAAATTTCCTGCTTTAATTCATCGCATGGTAAAAGAAGGTCATGAAGTTGCCTCACATGGTGTTAATCATCACAATATTGATGCCATGACAAAAGCACAAATACATCAGGATATCGAGCATTCAGTAAAAACATTGGAAGATATTAGTGGCAAAAAAGTAATAGGCTTTCGCGCCCCTAATTTCTCAATTAATGAAGATGTCTTTGAACCTTTTTGTGAGGCACTTGCTGCACAAGAGCTGCGCTATGACTCATCACTGTTTTCCATCCCTGTACACAAATATAAAATAACAAAAAAATACTCACTTGATACCTTTAAGAAATTTGGTCTCGATGAACATTACCTCACGCATATCAATGTGGCTGGGCAGGATTTTCCATTTTTTGGTGGAGGCTACTTTCGTTTGTTTCCCTATGCGATGACTAAATATTTTCATCATCAATATGATAAAAATGCGGTGTTTTATATGCATCCTTATGAAGTGGATACTGGAGAGCTGGCTGAAATCAAGAAATTGTATCAGGATATTCCTACAAAATGGCTAATAACACAATTTGTTAGGCGGGGTGCGGTGCCTTCTAAGCTGGGGAGATTGTTAACTGATTTTGAGTTCTCATCGTTTGAAAATACTTATTACTCTGAGGCCTCTTCTCTTCGGCCCCAAAAGTATATCGAAAAATCAGGAGCCTCTTGTACTATCAATGAGAGTTTAGTTTATACGATATAGGCGTTGTACTTTAGGACGCTCCTAAAAGTGCGGAAAGTAACACAGTGAAAAAGTTATGATCCGCACTATTAACTAAAGTAAAAATCTACCACCCTCGCATTTATAATGACTCCACCTAATGAGTAACTGCTTATAGTCAAATAGGCTATACTCCGCTGATGCCCATACAACCCAAAAACCTCCACTCCTACCCCAAATTCTGGCCACATAAAATGGGTGTAGTCCCAACGCCTGTCTTACCCATGTCACGCTCTGAGATGAATGACTTAGAATGGGATTGTTGCGATATTATTATCATTACAGGCGATGCCTATGTAGATCATCCTAGTTTTGGTATGGCGATTATAGGACGTTTGCTGGAATCTCAAGGTTTTCGTGTTGGTATTATCTCTCAGCCTAATTGGAAGTCTGCGGATGCTTTTCGACAGCTTGGAAAACCTGCTTTATGCTTTGCCATAGCGTCTGGCAATATGGATTCGATGGTGAATCATTATACCGCTGAGAAAAAACCACGCTCTGATGATGCGTATACCGCAGGTGCAATAGCAGGAAAACGTCCTGATCGCGCTACCACTGTTTATACACAACGAGCAAGAGAAGCCTATAAAGGCATTCCTGTCATTATCGGTGGTATTGAGGCGAGTTTGCGACGCATTGCTCAATACGATCACTGGTCACAGACTATACGTCGCTCTATTTTACCTGATTCCAAGGCTGATCTACTTATTTTTGGCAATGCAGAACGTGCGGTGGTTGAGGTAGCGCATCGACTTGCTGCGGGTGAGGATATTAAACAGATTACCGATATTCGTGGCACCGCATTTATGCGCCAAGGTATTCCTGAAGGCTGGACAGTATTAGACTCCAGTAAAATAGATACGGATAAAAGCCTTGAGCACCCTCAAGCGGATCCTTATGCCGATACATCCAGTAACGACAAGCAAAGCTGTAAAAGCGAACAAACAAATAAAATTAATCCCAATCAAGGTGCAGCACACGTTATCCACTTTAATCAACGTAGCAAAGGGTTAAAGCGCGATACTACCGTGATCCGACTACCCTCCTTTGAGCAAGTGGTAAAAGATCGCTATCTATATGCACACACTTCACGTGTCTTTCATTTAGAAACCAACCCAGGCAATGCGCGTGCTTTAATACAGCGGCATGGTGAGCGCGATGTTTGGCTTAATCCACCCCCTATTCCCTTATCAATGGAGGAATTTGATAGTGTATTTGAGCTACCTTACACACGCAAACCACATCCTGCTTATGGTGATCTGAGAATCCCTGCTTTCGATATGATTCGCTACTCGATTAATATTATGCGTGGCTGTTTTGGCGGTTGTACTTTTTGCTCAATTACCGAACATGAGGGACGTATTATTCAGAGTCGTTCGGAGGATTCCGTGATTCGTGAGATTGAAACCATCCGTGATAATGATCCAGAATTTAAAGGTAATATTTCTGATTTAGGCGGCCCGACCGCTAATATGTATCGCCTACAATGTAAAGACCCTAAAATAGAAGCATCCTGCCGTCGTCTTACGTGTGTCTATCCTGATATTTGTCCTAATCTAGGAACAAATCATCAACCTCTTACCAAGTTATATCGGCGCGCACGAAAATTAAAAGGCATTAAACGTATTTTTATCGCCTCAGGCTTACGCTATGACTTAGCAGTGCGCGACCCTGAATATATTAAAGAATTAGTGACCCATCATGTTGGTGGGCGTTTGAAAATTGCGCCAGAACATACTGAGGAAGATACCTTATCAAAAATGATGAAGCCTGGTATTGGTGCTTATCAACACTTTAAAAAACTTTTTGAACGCTATTCTAAACAAGCAGGAAAAGAACAGTATTTAATCCCCTATTTTATCTCCTCTCACCCTGGTACGAGTGATAAGGACATGCTCAATCTGGCGCTATGGCTAAAGCGTAACAACTTTAAACCAGATCAAGTACAAGCTTTTATTCCCACGCCAATGGCAATTGCCTCCGCAATGTATCACAGTGAATTAAATCCACTCAAAAAAATAACCCGTGATGCTGAAGCCGTTAAAACACCGCGTAGTGGCAAACAACGTAAGCTACATAAGGCCTTTTTACGCTATCACGACCCTAAAAACTGGAGTGTTTTACGCCAAGCACTAAAACAAATGGGACGCGGGGATTTAATTGGCAGTGGAGAAGAGCATTTAGTACCGTACGAGGGTGGTAGTCAGAAATCTAACCCTACAAAATCTCGAAGGAATGAGAAGGATTTTCATCATCGTATTCCTGTGAAAAAACGACGTGGCAAGGTTGGCATTAAAAAATCATTTAGCAAAAAAAGGAAAAGAATAAGATGAATGTATACCACGGCACATGGCTGCCGCCTTCCAATACTGATTTTAATAATAATGGGCAATTTGTTTTTTGGATTGAAACACCAACACACAATAAGCGTAAAAATAAAACAATTAAGCATCCCAATCACCTCTCAAACCTGCTCAAACTCGATACATTTCTCTCCTCAGACCTTGCACTAACCAATGCATTAATTAATAAGCTTAATCCTGAAATTATTGGTTGTTATGCAACATTACCTAGTGCTGATAACCGCCCTTTACCCAGCTCAGAAATGGCAAATTATTTGGGTGATTATCCTCCTGATGATTATCATTGGCAAAACTGGTCAATGACCGTGATTAGCATGGCGCAACCGTTGCTATTTTTACGAGAATTATCATTTATTGCTAGCTTTAATAACCCTAAGTTTCGCTTGGGTGCAGATTTATTATTCTGGATTCGTTACGCACAGCAATTACGGCAATTAGTTCGCCAACATCAATTTATCCCTGTGATGAAATGCCACCAACCTGCACGAAAAGCTGCACGATTAAAGATATACACAGGCTGGTCACCTGCGGGTAAGCATTATGAAGAAGGCTTGCAAGCATTTGCATCGGCGCTTCCTAGTATTTGCACAATGATCAGTGATACAAAATCAAAATCAATGAAAATCAGCCAACCAAAGGCGATCGATTCAATTGATTTATTACGCCATTTTTCTGAGCAAATAGTGGAAGCTCTGGTCATCAAGACTCCCATCACCAAACAAATATTAAAAAAATTAAAAGATAATTGGCTGACTAACGCGTTAGGTTATGATGAGTCCGATAATCCAACGCTTCCCAATGATGCCACAGGACTTTCAACAGAAGATTGGAAACAATGGCATCGTTGGCAAAAAGAGATTACGGGTCAAGCACAGCATATTGGCTTTTCATTAGGGGTACGTTTACAACCACTTGATACGAAAAAAGAAACACAGTGGCAGCTAAATTTTTATGTTGAATCCAGTAAAGATCCTTCGCTAAAAATTGATCTCGCTGAATGGTGGCTATTATCTGCGACTCAACAGAAGCAGTGGCAAAAAAACTTAGGCGAACAATTTGAGCGCAATCTATTAATGAATATGGGACACGCAGCCCGTATGTGTCCCCTATTATGGCAGGGAATGGAATCAACTCATCCTGCTAGTTTAATAGTAGATTTAAACACCGCCTATGAATTTCTAAAAAATGATGCCTCTGTTCTCGAAGCGGCTGGGTTTAAAATTATTGTCCCCAGTTGGTGGACACCCAAGGGGCGCAAACGGGCGCGTATTCGGGTTAAAGCCTCAGGAAAATCAGCGCCTAGCCAAGAAAAAGACACGGGAACAGGCTATTTTGCGCTTCCCTCACTGGTGCAATATCAATATGAGCTTTCTGTGGGCGGTGAAACGGTAACAGAAAAAGAATGGCAAGAACTGATTAATGCAAAATCTTCGCTGGTACAGTTTCGTGGTGAATGGATGGAGCTTGATGGGGGGCAAATGAGCCAGTTGCTGGAACTATGGCAACAACAAGAACAAAATAGTGAAGAACTTTCAGTGAGTGACTTGCTGAAACAAGTGGCAGAAGCTGATGAAGACAGCATCGAATATGTATTTGATGAGGTACTAACTGATGTGTTAAGCCGACTTCAACAGCAAGAAAAGATTAAACCTCAAAATGATCCAGAAGGCTTGCAAGGCGAACTAAGAGAATATCAAAAACAAGGGCTAGCATGGCTAACAGCACAAGAAGCGCTAGGGCTTAACCCTTGTTTGGCAGATGATATGGGGCTGGGTAAAACGATTCAAATTATTGCCCTATTGCTACATGAGCGTGAACAAGATAAACAGAGCAAAAAAACATCACTATTGCCCACGTTACTGATTGCTCCAACCTCTGTGATTGGTAACTGGCAAAAGGAGATGGAAAAATTTGCACCACAACTTAGTAGCCTTATTCATCATGGGATAAAGCGTGCTAAAAAAACAGCCGAATTAACCGAAGCAATGGCGGGGCATGATGTCTTAATTACCTCCTTTAGTATTGCTCGTAGAGACAACAAACTTCTGAAGGAACAAAATTGGCAACGAATTGTTGTTGATGAAGCGCAAAACATTAAAAACCCAAAATCAGCACAGGCAAAAGCCATTTATGCCCTAAAAGCACCTCACCGCATTGCCATGACAGGTACGCCAATAGAGAATCGCTTAATGGATATGTGGTCACTCTTCCACTTCCTAAATCCAGGTTATTTAGGTACGGCATTACAATTTAAACGGGGTTATGAAACACCGATACAGCGTGATAATGATGTGCATCGTTCACGACAACTCAAGCGTTTGGTACATCCTTTTATCTTACGGCGCTTAAAAACAGATAAATCTATTATTGATGACTTACCTGATAAAGTGGAGCAAAAAGTTTATTGCAATTTAACCAAAGAACAAGCATCGCTATACCAAGCCGTTGTTGATGATGTACAAGAACAGTTAGAAGAGGCTGATGGCATTCAACGCAAAGGATTAATTTTATCGACCTTAATGAAATTAAAACAAATCTGTAATCATCCTGCTCAATTTTTACAAGATGGGAGTGACTTTAGTGAAATGCGCTCACATAAGCTAGCGCGTGTTAATGAAATGATTAATGTTGCTTTAGAGGATGGCGATAGCTTACTGATATTTACCCAATTTACAGAAATTGGGACACAGCTTGAAACACTATTGCGAGAAAAACATGCTTGTCCTATTCACTATCTGCACGGTGGTACCAGCCGAAAGAAGCGTGAACAGATGATTGAAGGCTTTCAAAACCCTGATTCTGACGCAGGTATTTTTATACTCTCTCTCAAAGCTGGTGGTGTTGGAATTACCCTTACCCAAGCAAATCATGTCTTTCATTTTGATCGCTGGTGGAATCCTGCTGTTGAAAATCAGGCAACAGATCGTGCTTATCGTATTGGTCAAGAAAAGAAAGTATTTGCACATAAAATGGTAACGCTAGGAACACTGGAAGAACGCATAGATCAAATGCTAGAAGACAAGCAGAGTCTAGCTGATAATATTGTGGGCACCGATGAAAACTGGTTAACCGAAATGGATAATGCGGCGTTCCAACAACTCATTCAATTAAACCGCACCACCATAATGGAGGCGTAAAAATGGCAAAAATCACACGAACATGGTGGGGTGAAAGCTTTCTTGATGTGCTGAGTATCAGTATGGACGAAGGACGATTAAAACGCGGACGCGCCTATTCAAGCCCTAATCGTTTATTAAAATTTGATATTAATCAATGCAGTATTAAAGCCACCCTGCGTGGTAATATTAATCATTATTTTGGTGTTTATAAAGAACCACGCTATAAGGCAGAAGTCAAACTAACAACATTTAGCGCTAAACAGTGGGATAACATTATTGCAGAAATAACCCATAATGCTGCCTGCCTATCGCAATTATTAATGAATGAAATGCCCGCCTCGATTGAAGATGTGTTTGCCAAACAAAATCTACATTTATTACCTGAAAGAAGCACAGACCTTATTAGTCACTGCTCATGTCCTGATTACGCAGACCCTTGCAAACATGTTGCAGGTGTTTACTATAAAGTAGCCTCATTACTTGATCGTGATCCCTTTTTATTATTTCAGCTACGAGGAATGGATGTCAATAAGCTACAGGAAAAACTAGCACTTTCCCCGCTTGGAAAAGCATTGATTGATCGCTGGAATGATGGCGAACAACCGATTGAATACCATCTTCATCGTTATTCTGCTCCTCAGCCCTGCCCTTTGAAACCATCAACTATTCAGCAGTTTTGGCAAGGAAAGAGCGTATTACCTGAGGTTGAAAATAGTATGGATTCGCCTGCAACGACTGCAGTATTAATTAAAAAGGCAGGAGATTATCCGCTCTTTTGGCAACGTGACAATTCATTTATTGAAATAATGGAAATTATTTATCCGCGTATTGTGGATAAGAATAAGCTTGCGCTTTAAATCACTTATCCATTGATAAATAACAGTTTTTATTTTCACATACGCAAAGACAAGGATATTATGCATTGAAAACATTATTTTTTAACGATAAGGTTATACTATAAATAATAATCACTGGATTCTATGATGACGCGTATCAACCCTCTAAGTATTCTCTTTATTGCTCTGCTGTTTATGTTAACTGCCTGTAGTGGAGGGAGCAAAGGTGGTGATAAAATCACCAAAAAAGAGGGAGTTCTTACGGTTAATAATAAATTATTAGCTGGCATTGATTATCGTTCGGGCGAAACAAAAGGTGTCACCAATACAAAAGGTGCATTTAAATATGAGAAGGGAAAAGACACTTCTTTTTCACTTGATCACGAATCATTAGGCAAGTTGCCTGCTACCATTATTGATAAAAAATCAACCATTACCCTGACACAGATTATCAAGTCTAATACGGATCCTAGAGAGTCTCTCAAAACGCTACCCGAGTTATATAAAAAGTTTGAAACTAGCGCTGCTCATATTCAATCACCGACTTATTTAACCCTTATTAATGCACAAGAAGAAAAAATACTGACACTCATGGGTAAGCCCGTTTCTGGTCTTGAATACAAATCAGGAAGTCGCGCTGGAACAACGGACAAATTTGGTTTATTTAATTATGAAGCAGGAAAAAATATTGCTTTTAGCATTGCGGGGAAACATATTGGCAGTGTTAGCCCAAACAATCTACCCATTAGTATTGAGAAATTGGTTAAGAATGCCAGCAATCCTGTTATTAAGCATTTGCCTTTGTTATTGACTGATCTTAATGCTAAAAATGCTACCTCTATTAATGCCAAGTTTAATCTTAACCAGCTTGAGCAAGCACTCTTTAAACCTACTTCATTACCGACAGGACGCTCACTAGGAATTAATTTAGAAACGCCCCAAGCAGAGGCAGATGGTATTTATCAGCCACTCCCTTTTGTGGATATATTTCGTGTTGCGCGTCCCTTTATGGAGAATTCTTGTACCGATATTAGTTATGACCGTGCAGGATGGCCACTAGATTTACCTGCCAGTTGTGCATCGCAAGGTGCTAAAAAATATGCCATGACGCGTATTTTACAATTTATGCCCAATAACGCTGCACCCGTAGGTCGTTATCATGTGCTTTATGATGGCAAGGGAGATATTAGGTTTGACCATATGGGGACGAATAGAAAAGTGGTTGATGACGGTCATTTAACCGTTGATATTAAAGCATTACCTAAAAACCTCTATCTTCATGGTCTTGTGCTTTTTATCACTAAAACAGATAGCACTAATCCTATCCGTAATATCCGTATTATTATGCCTGGTGGCATCTGTAAGGGTAATCCATTTGAACGTGTTGATACGGCTAATCAGTGTTCAGATGATAATCCCTATATTTCTTTTTTTGATGTGCTAAAAAACAACCGTGAGGCAATTATCTTTAACCCAGATTATCTTGCCTTTCATAAAGATTTTCGTGTATTACGAATGATGAATTTCATGGAAGCTACACCGCGTCGCCCTGCTTCTAATAGCCTTAATCCCTGCCCTAATAATGATACCTATGCTGATTGCCTAACTCGCGACAGAAGCTGGAATCAGATTGCAAAAATGTCGGATGCAAGCTGGGGTGGCTCTTATAAAACCATCGTTACCAAACGCTTTGGTGTACCACTTGAAATAACGGTTGCGCTGGCAAATCTATTACAGGCACATCCTTGGTTTACCCTTCCCTTTAATGCCAGTGATGATTATATTGATCAATACGCAGGCTATCTTAAAACGAATCTCGATAAATCACTGCGCGCACATATTGAATACAGTAATGAAGTCTGGAATGGTGGCTTTTGGGGTGCACAATATGCAGTTGTCATGGGTAAAAAGCTCGGTTTAGATAAGCCAGCGTTAGCTTTTCGTTCTGAGGAACATACTGCACGTGTTCGCTTTTACTCCAAACGTTCGGTAGAAATGTTTAAGCGCTTTGAAAATGTCTTTGGTAATTTAACTCGACTCGTACGCATTATGGGTGGGCAGCACAAATCACATGCCTATAGTCGTGATATTTTATCCTATAAAGATGCTTCTGATGATACCGATGTCCTTGCTGTAGCACCCTACTTCCACGGTTGCTGGAGTCGCACGAAAGCGGGGGATAGCGAAATTCCAATCGCGGCGTGTGGTAATACAGACGTTGTGGAAAAAACATTAGCCGAAGCAAAATCAGTAGATGATATATTTACTACAATCAATAGTACCTACACACCAAGCGCTGCCACTGCGGGGCAAAAAGGAGATACCAACTCCATTGATGCGATTACGAAATTAATGACAAATCAGGTCAATATTACTAATAATTTTGGTGTTGATCTATATGCCTATGAAGGTGGGCAACATCTAACCGTGAACTATGGTGACACTACCCTAACAACCAGCACACTAGATTCACTGTATGATCTAATTGCTACCGCCAATCGTGATCCACGTATGGGTGATTTATACAGCAAGTTTCTCACTGAATGGAAAAAGCGCGGAGGTAAACAGTTTATGCTCTTTACCTCACCACAAACCTTTAACCGTTATGGTTTTTTTGGCATTAAGGAGTGGATAAATCAACCACGAGTTGAAGCACCTAAATATAATGCGGCGATGAGTTTTCAGGAAGATACGGGTAGTTGCTGGTGGGCTGGCTGTGATGAATAAAGTAGTAAACGAACGTGCACCTTATCTATAATAATTTGTCAGTAATTGTGGCAGAAAGTTTTTCCGCTGCAATTACTTGACTCATGAGTATACATAATCCTAAATAGCTAAATACTCATGTCTTAGCTCTTCATTATCCAGCACTTCTTGCGCTGTACCATCAAATACTATATTTCCCATATCCAGTATCAATGCACGATCAGCTAGACGCAGTGCCGCGACGGCATTTTGCTCAACAATAATAGTGGTGATGCCTTGGCGTTTTATATTATCAACAATACTGGCTATTTCATGCACAATAACAGGCGCGAGTCCTTCATAGGGTTCATCTAGCAGTAGCAGTTTTATATCACGCGCTAGCGCTCTGGCGACGGCTAGCATTTGCTGTTCTCCCCCTGAGAGAGTAGTTCCCATTTGACTGCGACGTTCTGCAAGACGTGGGAAATGCTCGTAGATACGTTCTATACTCCAACCAATGGGGGGTTCTATTTGTGCCAGTTGCAAATTTTCTTCTACAGTTAACCCTGAAATAATGCGTCGATCTTCTGGTACGAGTGCGACGCCCTTTTGTGCTGCATCATAGGATTTCATGTTATGGAGGGGTTGATGATCTAACCAAATTTCACCGTGTGTTAGAGCAGGATCATCCATACGCGCAATGGTGCGTAGTGTTGAGGTTTTTCCTGCACCATTTCTACCGAGTAGTGCGATGACTTCCCCTTCGTGAATATCAAAACTTACGCCTTGTACAATATAACTTTCACCGTAATAAGCATGAATATCCCAGCAGGAGAAATAGGCAGGGGCTGACCCTTTGCTTTTAACTGCCGCCACTCTATCAACTGGTTTTTCTGCTTCAAATTCTGTTTTACTCATCATCACCCTCTCCTAAATAAGCATCTTTTACCTTCTGATCATTCTTTATTTCATCAGGTGTTCCTGTCGCAATAATGTGACCACGCGCAAGAACACTAATACGATCAGCAAGGCTAAAGACAACATGCATATCATGTTCGATAATAACCTTGGTCATATTGCTCATTTTTTCACTTTTAAGCAGATCAATGGTACGGTTAGTATCATGCCGTGCCATACCTGCGGTGGGTTCATCCAGTAATAATAATGTAGGATGCTGAATCAATCCCATTGCTAATTCGAGCCGTCTTTTATCACCACGAGAAATACTTCCTGCTAATTTATTGTGGAATTTATCCAGCTCAAAATCAGCAAGTGTTTCCATTGCTTCATCATGGATTGCTTTTTCTTTGGCAAGTGTTTTAAATGGATTAAAGCTAAAGGTGCCTTCCCTTTTTGCTAATGCAGGAATCATCACATTTTGTAATAAATCCAGATCAGGAAAAATCTCAGGAGTTTGAAAGACACGCACCATTCCCGCATGATTAATATCGTGAGCCTTCATACCAATCATATTGTTACCATCAAAGGTCACAGAGCCACTATCAGGAATCAAGCGCCCTATACAACAATTCAGTAGGGTTGATTTACCCGCACCATTAGGGCCAATAATCGCATGGGTTTCACCTTGTTCAATTTTTAAATGTACATCCCTAAGAGCATGCAAACCACCAAAGGTTTTATTAACACCATCAATATCAAGGATAGTACTCATTTTGCCTCTCCTTTGCTGGTTGCATCACTATTCGTAGCGGGTTGCTTTTTTCCAAAACTAAAAATATGTTTAAACCATTTAAAGAAACGCGTTAATCCCTCCATAACGCCGCCTGGTAGGAAAATAACGATGATCATAAACAATGCACCCAGCATAAGATGCCAGCCATCACCGACAAAGGGATTGATGATCGCAACCACCATATTTTCAAGCGTATCAGGTAGGTCAGCAAATATTTTATGCAACTCGGACGAGTTTAATGCAGAAAATATATTCTCAAAGTATTTAATAATTGTCGCGCCTAGCAATGGCCCTAGCAGTGTTCCTGCGCCCCCCAAAATAGTCATTAAGACCACTTCACCTGAGGCTGTCCATTGCATTCGTTCTGCGCCTGCGAGTGGATCTGTTACTGCCATAAGTGAACCCGCTAACCCTGCATACATACCTGAAATAACGAAAGAGGAGAGTAAATAAGGGCGAGTATTAAAACCTGTGTATTTCATTCGTGTTTGGTTAGATTTAATGGCTCTGAGCTTTAATCCAAACGGAGAACGAAATATTTTTAACGAAACATAGAAGGCGATAATGAGTATAACCGCGCAAAAATAAAATCCTGAGAGACCACTCATGGAAATATTAAACAAATTGGTTGATGGCAAACCTGCTTCAACAGGGACGCCAAACAAACCATCAATAACACGCGGGTCTTGTTGGGATAATTGCAAGCCTGTTTCACCATTGGTAATCGGTGTTAAAACGGAGTAAGCGAGGCTATAGGACATTTGCGCAAAGGCAAGTGTTAAAATGGAGAAATAAATCCCTGAGCGACGCAGACTTAAATAACCAATGACTAATGCAAAGACACCAGCCATTGCGGTACCCAAAAGTATCGCAGGAATAACATTCATTGATAATAGCTTGAATGCCCATACCGCAGTATAAGAACCAACCCCTAAGAAGGTTGCATGACCAAAGGAAAGATAGCCTGTTAAGCCAAATAGAATATTAAAACCAATGGCAAAGATACCAAAAATAGCGAATTTCTGTAATAAATCAGGATAATCTGCCCCAATAGGTGCAAGCCAGATTGGAGCAGTTAAGACAACCCCCGAAAAAACTAGCATTATAACAAGATTGCTTTTAAAAAAATTAGTCATCCATTACCCCCTCACGCCCCATTAATCCACGTGGTCTAACCAGCAGGATAATAACAGCGACAAGATAAATAATTATTTGGTCAATACCAGGAAGAATTGCTTTAACTTCATTCATGGAAGCGAAGGATTGTAAAATACCCAAGAGGAATCCCGCAGCAACGGCACCACCAAGCGAGCCCATCCCCCCCACAACAACCACTACAAAAGAAAGCACTAAAAAGTCCATTCCCATATGATAATCAGGCGGTAAGATGGGGGCATACATAACCCCTGCAAGACCTGCAACCACAGTGGCTATACCAAAAACAATGGTAAATCGTCGCTGTACATTAATGCCCAGCAACCCAACTGTTTCTCGATCAGCCATACCCGCCCTGACCACCATGCCAAAGGTCGTGAATTTTAAGAAGGCAAAAACAGAAAAGATAATAATCGCAGAGAAGGCGAGATAAATAAGTCGCCACCACGGATAGACCAGATTATCACTTAACCCAAAAAAGGTACCAATGGCGGCACTGCCTGCAACAATATCAGGCGCAGGTGTTGGAATGGGGTTTGCACCAAAAAAATGTCTAATGATTTCCTGTATGACAATGGCTAAACCAAAGGTCACTAAGATTTGATCCGCATGTTCACGTTTGTAAAAATGCTTAATCAATCCTCTTTCCATAATAACGCCAATGAGTAGCATCACGGGAATGGCAAATAATATGGATAGCGGGACGGCATAGTCAATAATGGCAGTGCCAACATCCCCCCACCATATTTCTATATACGGTTGTTCTTTATAAGCATCGAAGAAGGTGATGCTTTCATCCTTGACCTTTTTAGAGAGGGTCAGGATATTTTGAAATAAGACAGCACAAAATGCACCTAGCATAAAGATTGCTCCATGAGCAAAATTTACGACGCCAAGTGTGCCGAAAGTAAGAGTGAGCCCTAACGCGATAAGTGCATAAGCACCGCCTTTATCGAGACCATTAAGGATTTGAATTAGGATAGCATCCATAAGATTGACTATCTGCCCCCCAAGATGAACTTAACTTTTTTGAATGATTTGCCACGAAATATACAGTTTTCTAGAAAAAACCGACATCCTTCAAACGCTAATTGACAGTTCTGTAGCCCGTATGCAATCTAAACAGAATACGGAGGTCGTAGAAACGCGCTACCCTGTAGCATAAACGTCATACAGGCTACAAAAGTGTAAACTACTTTTCTGTTTGGTGAAGGATGCCAAAAAATTGGTATTTCGTGACTTTATTTTTTTACGATGACTTAACTTTATAGGGACCTAAATCACCACCAAAGATTTTTGCGTCATATTCAACCTGTGAACGAGGCACTTCTTGAACAATCTCAAGTAGGTCAAACTGACTTTTTGGCTTTTCATTTCCACGTACAACCAACACATCTTTAAAGCACTGATGATCTTCTGCACGATATTCTGTTTTACCATTACCCATGCCATCAAACTTAAAGCCTTCCATTTTCTTGATAACTTCAGGTGGGTAAAATGATCCCGCCATTTCACATGCGTTTGCATAAAGCAATGTTTGTACATAACAAGTATGTGCAGCCTGCGATGGTGGATGACCGTATTCTTTACCAAAGGATTTAACAAATGCTTGAGAGCCTTCATCTTTAAGCGCCCAGTTCCAGTTGGTTGTACCCAAAATACCTTGCATATTTTTACCCGCACCCTGTGCCATTAG
>JAGLBQ010000380.1 GCA_023146675.1 Cocleimonas sp.
AACGATCAATCCCTTTTTTTTAGATATTTATTTAGGAGATAATAGTATCTACTTGCTTTTATTGTTAAAATTATTTTTCATGGTAGTAAAAAATACCATCGAAATAATAATATCAATCATTCTTATTTAAATTATTGCATGACTTTCTAGCAAGCTCTATTCCAAAGAGAATATATTGGAAATTATTAGGTATTCACTTTGCCCCCATAAGGAATATAGCGCCTAAACCAAGACCTCACACAAGGAATAAAACCTATTCTAATTTCAACCTAACGAAAGTTTTATGTTAATCGCACCCCAACAGAATGATTAATAATTAGACTAAAACAACCTATCCCCATAAATTATTTTGATAAGAAAAATTGTTTTAGTAGAATATTTAGCCCACAAAAAAGCCGACGCTAGGTCGGCTAAAAAGGAGTAACTATGAAATTTTAAAACCTATTTATGATGTGGATCTGCCACCGCATCTGCTAATGATTCTGGCAATAAGCGCAACACTTTCACACCCATTAGAATAACTAGGAATGTAATACCAACACCACCCAACCCTAGCACCAATTCAGGTAAAGAAGGCGTGTAACTATTGATAGCGCCATCAAAATAAGCACTTTCTACGACTGCATTAGGAAATAGAATTAACGGGTAACTTTGACCACCAATTAATACATTATAAATTAAGCTTGCTCCACCAAAGATTGCTAGTGCTGCTGCGGCTCCTAATGCTACGCGGTTATTCTTTAGCCTTTTACACCAAATTAAAAACATGGGTACCAAGCTTCCCAAGAAGATTTGTCCACCCCAGAATAAGAAGGTATAGATACCGCCATTAAGTAGGATATAGGCTTCGATACCATGATGCTCTGTTGCATATAAATTTGTTAAATGACGCGCTACTTCAAAAAACAGTACTGCTGCTATAAAGATAGCGAGCGTATAACGTAAACGATTAAGAACTTTGTCACCTAGTTCACGTCCCGTCCATTGATAAGCTGCCATGAGTACTAAAGAATAAATAGCAGTTCCCAAGACATAAGATAAGGCTATAAATAAGGGTGCCATAATCGCTGCATCATAATATTGACGCGAGACCAAGAAACCAAAAATTGAACCTGTACCCATCGTAAGAACAATACGCCAAATAAAGGCTAAATACCCCGCTGGCTTATAAAGACTTTTGGCTAACTTACTTCTATCCATCATCGTCCATAGATAGAAAAACATAACACCTAGAAAACCACTATACAGCGCGATATTCCATGTAAAGATGGATTTGAAGTTGAATGAAGTCATGGCAACAATTAAGCGGTCAGCATGCCCTAAATCCAAAACCAAGACCAGAAGTCCACCGAGAAGTAATGCAATCGCAGTAACAACGGATAAACGACCTAATGGCTGGTAGATTTTTTTACCAAATACGGTTCCAACGGAACCTATGTTGGCAGCCCCTGATGCAGCGACAATCATAAAGATTGCAAATACATGCGGTAATCCCCAAACAATCTGGTTATTCATTCCTGTTACATGATGCCCTGCGTGCTCCATATAAAGGAAAGACAAAAAGCCAAGAAAGACCATGCCGCCTGCGATAGCAAGTAGAGCAAAGAAACCTAGACCACTACCTGCTTCGCTAAATGTGATTCTCTTATTCATAGTGCTTAGATACCCCGATAACGAACGCCAGTGTTAAGACCTAGATCGGCACGTATTTGCGTACCCCCTAATTCTTTTAATGATTTGCTAATATCACTTTCTTTATCATTCAGATCACCAAATAAAATCGCTTCTGGAGCGGCTTCAACACAGGCTGGTTTTTTGCCCGCATCAACAAGATGAACACACATATTACACGCTTCAACTACACCTTTACCGCGTGGCGAATGAGGACGTTGATCTATTAGTGTTTCATGTACAAAACTACGTGCTTTATAAGGACATGCCATCATGCAGTAGCGACAACCGATACAGATGTGCTTATTGACCAATACAATACCGTCAGCACGCTTCATTGAAGCACCTGTAGGACAGACATCGACACAAGGCGCTGTATCACAATGCTGACACATGATAGGCAAATTAGTAACGTGACCTGTCATTTTCTCAGTGACTTTAACTTTGCGTATCCACTTGGCATCTTGTGCATTATTAGAGTGTTTTTCATCACCCCAGCCATGCTCCTTCTGACAAGCCGCAACACAAGCATCACCACCATCGGTTAATTTAGTGGTATCAATCAACAGTCCCCAACGAACTTTATTGGTTACGGCCTCATCCGCAGGCTTCGCTTCCGCCTGTTGTAAAATCATGCCAGGAGCGATGGTTGCAACAGCGGCTACGCCAGTCACACCCACAATAGTTCCCATAAACTTACGTCGATAAGAGTCTATATTGACATCATCCCCTACGACTTGATCAGCATTCTTACTTCTATTATTTCTATCATTCACTGTGCTATCACCTCCGCAGAAGTCTCGCTTGTAGCTGTTGAACCGCCAGTAGCTAAATTCAAATCATCAGACTTAGACTTTGTCGCTGTTGAAGACTTCGAACCATCAGGATGATCCGTATGACATTGAAAGCAATCTATCTGCACACTGACATAGCTATGGCAAGTTGTACAAAAATGCTCAGGATCGGTATGACGAACAACCTTATCACCCACAGGTGCGGGCACATGACAGTCGATACAGCCCGTTAAGCTATCCTCAGGAGTTCTTATACCATCATACATAGTCAAATCACGCTTATGCTTTAGGTGATCCATATGGTATTTGCGCATCTCAGTCTGATGCGCCATATTTTGCTCTTCAGTATCAAACTTTTTAAGCGCTTTTGTTATTTTGTCTTCTATCTTAGGCGAGTCGCCTCCACAACCAGAAAGCCCAGCTAAAGAGACGAGTAACAACAATAATGATGTTACTGATAAGAATTTGCTAAACATAGATATACCTGTATTCAAGGATTTACGAGGTGATGGCAAGCCGTCACCTCAATAAATTTAGGAATGTCGAATTAGCCACCAAGACCCATCTCGATATAACCCGTTGGACAGACATCTGCACAAACATGACAACCAATACAACGGTCATAGTCAGTATCAACATAACGTCCTAATACCGAGGGGTTACCCATGCCACGCTTTACCTTAAATACCGCATCTTGAGGGCAGAAGATAACACAGTTATCACACTCAAAGCACATGCCACAACTCATGCAACGATC
>JAGLBQ010000381.1 GCA_023146675.1 Cocleimonas sp.
CTGCCAAATACGCCAAACAGAAACCCCTGCTGCCAGCATGACGGGTTGAGTATTTTTAGTCTGATTGAGCGAACCATCGTCTGTAAGTGTTAATTGCCATAAATCTTTATCGAGCAAGTCAGATGCTTGCTGAAATGTCTGTTTCACTTCTGAAAAAGAATCTGCTAGCTCAGCTAACATACCCGTCGACTGAGACCCTTGACCAGGGAATACTGCGGCAAATGCCATATTATATCCTCATTTTTAACTATCATTAGGCGGCAAGCATAGAACTGAAAAGATGTTACGGCAATACGTAATATTAGATAACGTAAATATTTGACACCTTTTATATCAATTAATATTGACTTTTTAGTCGCACCTTTAGTGGATATAGGCAAAAGCTTATAACTAAAGTACTGTTTATCACCAATTTGAAGCAAATATTAAGAAAATACTTGTTATAAATTATAAGGGGTAGATAATGCGTGCTGATTCTGAAAGCACCGCTATTCAGAAATAATTTGAGAAATGTAAGAGATTACCAAATAGCATGGCTAAAGAAGAACATATTGAAATGGAAGGAACTGTTGTTGAGACATTACCCAATACAACCTTCCGTGTAGAATTAGAAAATGGACACGTTGTGAATGCACATATTTCAGGACGTATGCGCAAGAACTACATACGCATATTGACAGGGGATCAGGTCACAGTACAGTTGACACCGTACGATCTTTCAAAAGGAAGAATTACTTACCGTAGCAAGTAGTATTTACTTATCTTTTCTCGAATTTATAATGTAAAAAGCACCCTATTTAGAATAGAGTGCTTTTTATTTGTCTAAAATTTGCAAACTAAGTAAGGGTGGAAATTTTAGCCTTTTTCAGTCAGGCAAAATAAAGATTGCTTCCTTTCAATGTGATGATTGTTCCAGCTTCAATGGCAGTTATAAAGCGGAATATCGATATCATCCAATCAACCTCTTTGCCAAAGCAATCCAGTTTAAGATCATTTTTTTCGTGGGTGTTTTTTTAGCATGATGTTGGTTTTTTACTATATTTTTTATTTTAGATCTAATTTTTATCATATCTGATGTTGCTAGTTCAGCGCTAGACTTTATACCTGACAAGTAGAGTAGTTCAGCATATTTCCCATCAACGCCATCTACTCTTAATAAATCAGCCATATCGAGCCAAATTCCTACCGTTTTTTCATTTTGACTCATTGCCTTAGCAATATGTTTAGCATAACTATCATCATTCTGACATTTTTCTAGTAAATCTGTTGTTGTACATATTCCTATTTTGCGCAAACGTTTACCAAAGCCCTTACCAATACCATCTATTTCTTCAATATCATAATGATCAGTAGATTTATTAATTATTTTTGAATTGCCTATAGGTGTAATATCCTGAGGATTCTTTATCGATGATTTGAAAACAACACTACTGTGATCTTGCTGTTTTTTAATAATAGTATCTGAGCTCACTTTTCCAGACATAGGCTGCAATGGTTTGATCTGCTTATTTTCTTGTTTGTAGTCACCAAATTTGGTTTTAAATAGTGACTGTTTACCCAATACATCCATGGCTGTTTTCTTATCAGTATGCATGAGCGACTTAACCTGACCAGTCTGTTCTTTTAATTTTTGGCTTACTTCATTAAAAGCAAATAAGCTTTGGTGGCTTTCCTTATCCTTACGCTCTAATTCATCTTTATATTTTTCTGCTACAGTAAGGGCTTGTTGCAATTCTTTCTCTTTTTCATCCAAGTCTTGACTACTTTTTGCATGAACATCCAGTATGGATTGCATCATTTCTATTTCATCAGAAGCAGATTTTTCTTTTTTATTACTTGCTTGCAAACGCTCTCTCAGCATTTTTATTTCAGAATTATCTTGAGAAACTTTTTCTTTATTCTTACTCTCTTCTGCTTCTAAACTAGACAATGCTTTTTGCAACTGGCTTTCCTTCTCTTGTAAATCCTGACTACCTTTTTCATGCGCAACAAGCAGCCCTTGCATCATTTTTAATTCACCAGTATCAGCTACCCCTTTCTCTTGGCTAGCCTGTAACTCACTCTTTAGTTTTTCCAGTTTAGATCCATATTTTGAAATGATTTCCTTATTCTCAATATCCTTTACTTTCAGCGTAGATAATTCCTCTTGTAACTGGTTTTCCTTGCCCAGCAAGTCTTGACTGCTC
>JAGLBQ010000382.1 GCA_023146675.1 Cocleimonas sp.
TCAGCCTGTATTGCTCTATCACCCACTTCTTTCACCTTTTCATTAGGTTTAAAGACACCTAATGCAGAAAAAACAGTCTGAGCAACACTAACCACTTTTGCAATAATTGGTGCAACTACTTTTGCAATAGAAACTATGGCATTAACAGCCCCGACAATTAAACTTAATAAGCCCATCACTATCTTCCTTTTTTTATTTTAAATGCTATCTAACTCAGCCACTGCAATTTGTTCAAAACAATATATTAGCAAGCCTCTTTTATCTTTTTGAAATTTTTCAAATGCTTCAGTTGAAATAGACAAGGCATGAATAATTTCAGGCAAATACTCAACCCATTCTTTAAATTCATCTTCATTTAGCACCTGCAATAACACAGCATCTTTAGCAAATGCTTGAATGCAATCTGCAAGCATAACTTCATCTCCGATACTCTGATATTGTTGCTTAAAACGTAATTGTAATTTTTGAAGCCAACTATTGGGCTTATTATTCTTGTCATGCAAAACATGGTTAATTTTCAATAAGAGATTAATGGTTTTATACAGTTGCTCTACTAGTTGGCTAAATTCATTAGGTGTTAATTCGTCAGTACATTGAGATAGATGCGGAAATAGGGCGTTACGATTGTTATAAAGTAATTGTTGCCCTGCCTCTGCTAATTTTTCCTCATCTAATGGTTTAAGGTGAGTTTGTGCTTGTTCTTTAATTTGAATTCTTACCGCACCATGCCAACCACCCTGATAAACAATCGCCTCACCTGCTTGTAGCTTGGGTAAAAAGTCCTTTTGCTCATCATTTAACCCCATTGCATCGCCCACCGTATCGCGATCATCAGCGGCTAATAAACGGTGTATAATTTTTGTATTGGTATTTTTAATCACCTCTGGAATCAAATTATTAGGAATTTGATCGGCAATAATTAAACCCTCACCGTACTTACGAACTTCTGCCAGTAAATTAGCAAACATTTCGACACCTTGTTTTTGCGCACCTCCACCAGAAGGATCAGGACGAGCCAGTAAACGATGTGCTTCTTCTATTAGCGTAAGATGTTTAAAACTAGCATCTTTTGAGTGTCGCTGCTTCATCGCTTGTGCAACACGCCCCATGATTAATCCCATAAAAATAGCTTTATCTTCAGATGCTTTTAATTCATCTAATTCAATCACTACCTTACGATCTAATAATTGATCAAAATCTAAGGAGTAAGGCGTATCGAGCATTCGCCCTTTAATTCCCTGTGTCATTGAGCTTAATCTTGCCACTAATGAGCCTAAATATTTCTCCTCAAGTTCTTGCCCCATTCCTTTCGATTTAATGACTATTTTTAATTGTAAAATCATATGGGAGAAAGTCGGCCATGCCAGACTGTCACTTGCCCAAGGGTTATCATAGAGGTAGTTTTCACTGCTATTAATATCCCAGCCTTTTTCTTTATACGCTTTGATAATCGCTTCTTCTAAAATACTTGGCATAGCGGCTTCCATTGGGAAAACAGCTGTTAGTGTTGCTTTGAGCGTCGCAACATTTGCTAGTAAAGATTCTTTATCTGAAAGCAACTGAAATGGGTTTAAGCGAAAGCAAGATAATTCCTCTCGACCTAGCACATAGAAAT
>JAGLBQ010000383.1 GCA_023146675.1 Cocleimonas sp.
ATGCCGATTATGATTGGTATTACGGTATTACTGATTATCTTTGGCATAGGTTGCTATAAAGCAGCACGCAATAGAATTATTTTCTGGAATGGCGCTGTCTTTTTAGCCTTATTCTTTGCCTATCAAGGGCTACTTTATTACCAAACAGTATATGCATAAAAGACCCTATTTATATGACTTTAAAAAATGCTACACGTGATAGTTCTTTTATCCATTCTGCAAAAAAAGTAATTAGGGATGAACAACAGGCGATTGAAACACTTGCTAAGCGTCTTGATAGTAGTTTTGAAGTGGCTTGTGAAACTATTTTAGACTCAACGGGGCGCGTAGTAATCACAGGGATGGGAAAGTCGGGGCATATTGGCAGTAAAATAGCCTCAACATTAGCCAGCACAGGAACCCCTTCTTTCTTTGTCCACCCCAGTGAAGCTTTGCATGGCGACTTAGGCATGATTACTGCTGATGATGTGGTCATCGCTATTTCAAATTCTGGCACAACCAATGAATTATTAACACTTTCAGCCGTCATTAAGCGTCAAGATACTAAAGTTATTGCTATGACAGGGGATTCAAACTCTAATTTGGCAAAAATTGCGGATGTTCACTTAGACATTGGCGTAGAAAAGGAAGCGTGCCCACTAGATCTTGCACCAACGTCCAGCACAACGGTCACGTTGGTAATGGGTGATGCGTTAGCCGTTGCGCTACTAAAAGCACGTGATTTTACACCAGAAGATTTTGCACGCTCACATCCTGGTGGACGATTAGGCAGACGTTTATTGGTACATGTTAAAGAAGTCATGCATGATCGCCAAGATACACCGCTTGTTTCCTCTGATACCTTGCTAGTCAATGCCATTATCGAAATGACCAAAAAAAATCTGGGTACGACGCTAATTATTGATAGTCAAAACACCTTGCTAGGCATCTTTACCGATGGAGATTTACGTAGAGCATTTGAAGATGGAACTGATATGTCAACCACCACAATTGGTGAGCGTGCATCCATGAATTGTTATACTGCCCATGTAAATGACCTTGCGGTGAGCGCATTAAGTATTATGCAAGATAATGAAATCACCGTGCTACCCGTGGTCGATTCAGACAATAGAGCAGTCGGTATTTTGCATATGCATGATTTATTAAAATCAGGAATAATTTAAGGAAAAAGCCCGTTACAATGAGCCATACAATAATAAAAAAAGCACCACAAGCTGCTAAAAATATCAAACTGGTTATTTTTGATGTTGATGGTGTTCTCACCAATGGCACACTCTTTTATGATAATAACGAAGAAGAATACAAAGCCTTTAATGCTAAAGATGGGCATGGTTTACGCATGCTGGAAAAAGCAGGTATTGCGGTTGCTATTATTACAGGTCGCCAATCTGAGCTAGTGAATCATCGTGCAGCTAATTTAAACCTATCACCGCATATGATTTATCAGGGCTACAGCGATAAACGCATTGCTTTTAAGGATTTATTAGAAAAAACCAAGTTATCTCCTGAGAAAATTGCCTATGTTGGTGATGATGTTATTGATCTACCTGTTATGTCTAAAGTTGGCTTACCTATTGCTGTGCAAGATGCGCACTGGTTTGTGTTAAAACATGCTGACTGGGTATCACAGCAACGCGGTGGGTGTGGTGCAGTACGTGAAGTCTGCGAGATGCTGCTAGAAGCTCAAGGTAAATTGCATATACTATTAGAAAGCTACCTAAGGTGAACTACAAAGGGCTTCTGCTCGTTGTTTTTTCTATTGTTATTGCAATAACAGTGACATGGCTAAATAATTTTTGGCTTTCTTATCAAGAATTTGTATCTGCTGGCAATGAAAGAGAAATTGATTATTATCTCAGTGATTTTTCTTTACTCAATACTGCCGCTAATGGCGATATGAAATATTATATGCAGGGGCAACATCTGGTACATAAAAATTCAACAGGTGGTAGCGAGATTTTTCAACCTGTTATTCAGGCGGCTGATAGTGATGGACACGCTCTTTTTATCCGTGCAGAAAAAGCACAGCAGAAGAAATCTCAAGGGATTATTGAACTTGCGGGTTCTGTTTTAATCCAAAAAACAACCAATCAGAATAAATCAACGACTCATAGCTTTCAGCTTGACAGCCTAGGCGATAAAGACGCAGACTTTCACTTGAAAACATCAAATCTTTCATTTGACCCAATAAAGCGAGAAATCTTTACCGACGCCTCTATTACACTAACAACAAAGGATGGCTTGCTAACTGGCACAGGTTTACGCAGTCAATTAGATCAACAAGAACTAAGGATACTCTCAAATGTACATGCACAATTTGATCCTAATCCGTAGCATTATCATTGCTTTTGCACTGCTACTCATTCCAACCGTTAGCTGGGCAGTAAAAAACGACGCAAGCAAACCTGTTATTATTGATGCGGATTCTGTTGTTTTTAATAAATCACAAGGAAAAGCGGTTTACCAAGGTAATGTGTCTATCAAACAAGGTACGCTAAAAATTCATGCTGCCCGCATTGAGATTAATGCACCTAATAATAAAATTATTAATATCATCGCAACTGGCTTTCCTCTTACAGTTGAGCAACGCATGGATAGCGG
>JAGLBQ010000384.1 GCA_023146675.1 Cocleimonas sp.
AGCCGCTGGCGTTGGCTTCCTGAAACGCGTTTTATAGGCAGTTATCATGATCATTCATCCTATATTAATGCACTCGCGCATAGTGTTAAAGCACATTGGCAAGAGCATCAACGCGGGCAATTACTCTTAATGTCATTTCATGGCTTGCCAAAAAGAAACCTTGATCTTGGCGACCCTTATTTTTGTCATTGTCACAAAACAGCACGTTTACTGGCTAAAAAGTTAGAATTAAAACAAGATCAATATGTAGTGACCTTCCAGTCACGCTTTGGTAAAGCGGAGTGGCTCAAACCTTATACCGATAAGACGCTAGAAGAATTACCTGCCAAAGGAATAAAAAAAATTGATGTTATCTGCCCAGGATTCCCCGCAGACTGCCTAGAAACCTTAGAAGAAATAAAAATAGAGAATGGTGACAACTTTTTACAAGCGGGTGGGGAAACTTATCGCTATATAGCCGCATTAAACCATCAGAAAAATCACATTCATGCACTAAGTGACATTATTCAACAACATACTCAAGGTTGGGCTGAAACCTCGGCTAATTGGAATCAGTCAGTCATTGATAAGTGTAATAAACTAACACAAAAACAGGCAAAAGATAAAGGGGCAAACTTATGAAACAAGGGCTTAATTCAACAAACAAGGTTAAACCAACGGCACGAAAAGTTGGTTTGATTTTAATTGGGGACGAATTATTAAACGCATCACGCGAAGATAAGCATATGCAAACCGTGATTGATATGCTAAAAAAACGCGGAATGAAGCTTAGCTGGATGCATTTGATCGGAGATGATGAGGAGGAGCTAATCTCCTTATTTGGTAAAACAATGGCAACGACTGATGTTGTATTTAGCTGTGGCGGCATTGGTGCAACACCTGATGATTTAACCAGAGAGTGTGCCGCTATCGCAAGCAAACAAGCCATTGTGCGTCATCCTGAAGCACAGGCCCTAATTGAGGGTGTTTACGGGGAAAGAGCCTATCCAGATCGTATTATAATGGGTGATTTCCCTGAAAAGGCTGAGATCATTCCAAACCCCATTAACCAGATGCCTGGCTTTAGTGTGGCAAATCACCACTTTGTACCTGGTTTTCCAAGCATGGCAAAACCAATGATTCAGTGGGTGTTGGATACAAAATATCAGCATTTATTTAGTAATAGTCCTGATATTGAAGTGCGTTGGGATTTGCATGAAGTCGGTGAAAGTGACTTAATGCCGACAATGACAAATCTACTGGATTGCTTTCCTGGTGTTGGATTATCTAGCTTGCCCAGTGGAGCAAAGCAAGGCTGGCTCATTGATTTTGGTCTAAAAGGACAACGCAGTAAAGTTGAAGAAGCCGCCTCATGGTTTGAAGATCAACTACAATCCCTGAGCGTCAATTATGACTATCGAGGCGAGAGTGGCTAGCAATCAATGTGGTTTACCATTTGCCCACTCTTTGCTTCATCCGCGCTTCTGGCTTACTTGGATAGCACTTGGATTTGTCTTTTTAGTCTCCTTAATGCCTCAAACTCTGAGGCATTATCTGGGTAGAAGCATTGGAAAACTCACCTATGCTAACAATAAAAAACGCCGCAATATTGTTTTAAGCAATATAAAAATAGCCTTTCCTGA
>JAGLBQ010000385.1 GCA_023146675.1 Cocleimonas sp.
GAAAGGGTGGAGATGCATTTGAAGGGTGTGCCAATGCCTGAGTTTAAAGGTTATAAGGCAATGATGAAAATGATGGGTAAAACGGTATTGAGTGAGTCACGTAAGATAATTTATATGCTTAAGTGGTTGCCCGTGTTGATTATTATTAGCTTGATTCCAGGGCTTAATATTATTGCGCCTTTTGCTTGGGCTTTGTACGGTGCATGGATGATGGCGTTGCAATATACAGATTATCCAATGGGTAATCATGAGCTGTTTATTAAAGATGAGCTAAGGTTATTAAGAAAACACCGTGGCGGTTCTTTGGGGTTTGGTGGCGCGGTGACACTTATGACAATGATCCCCGTGATTAACTTTTTTGCTATGCCTGCTGCTGTTGCAGGTGGTACTGCATTTTGGGTAAGTAGACTCTCTAAGGACTAAGGTTCAATAATGCTTGAATTCTAACTTGCCCCAGATTGAATGTTCTCAGCTAGTTGCGTAAAATGACAACTATGCGCCTCCTAAGAGCAATTCAATCTGAAACAAAATTCTGCGTTGTAGTTTTGAATATTATTAAACCCTAGGTCGTCTTTTTAAGGAGTATAAATCACACCATTAAAAGAAATATTAAAAAAAACGGTCACATTTGTTTTTGCTTGAAAATAGGTTGCATGTTTTGGTGTACAGAGGTTAATAGAGCTTTGTCCGAGGGTTAGGCGTTGGTGATGTAATTTATATTTTATCGGTGCCTTTTTGCTTATCTGTAATGCTCCGTGATCAACGGTTAGTATATTGATATTGCCGTCAAATAATTCACTTGATATGGATTTTTTTGCGGGCAGGGCATAGAGAAAACCTGTTATTTTTCCATCAGAAAATAATTCACAGCGCTGTGAGTCTCCTGAGGTTTGTGCATTTCTCATTAGTTTAGACCGTAACGCTCTGTATTGTTTTAGTCTGATTGCTTGATGATAAAAATACTCTGCAAACTGTCTTAATGCTTGAGTAAATTTACGACCAACGCCGTATTTACTATAGGCATTTCTAATCGCTAGATAGAAATGAGTAAATTCATCGTTTAAACTGCCTTGTAGTTGGTATTGATTTGCTTGTGCCACGTCACCCATTTGATGCTTCTCCCTGTGTAAAAAGTCCCGCCCCGAGAACTTGTGATAAATAAAATTCTATTGGTATTAGTAAATGTAATAGCTATTGCTATATATACTATTTTTATGCGCCATAAGCAAAGATAATATTGATTAATTGGTATTATTTTCTATATTTTAAAAATTTACTAAAAAATCTTCTTGTTCAGTAGCTTGTGCGTACTAAATAGGGCTAAATTATAAGATCTAAAGTGTATCTATTAGGCTAATCGATATCCCAAATTCTTGCCCCACCACTCTTTTTATTGACACTGATATAAGCGATTAGTTCTTGATAAGACAGCTGGCCAATGGCTTTTTTTATCAACCTTCCTTGTGGTGAAATAATAAAAGTAGTGGGTGTTCCAATAACATCATTAAAGATTTTGGTACTGCTTTGCTTAGGAATTATAGGATAATTGTACTGATTGCGCTTCATTGCTTTTTTTATTTGTTGTTTCGACTCCCCACCGTAGTTGATGCCTAACACTGTTACCTTGTTTTTATTATTCTGCTGAAAACGAATCAATGTGGGTGCTTCTTTTTGGCAAATAGGGCAGTATCCAGCCCAGAAATTAAGAAATAGCCATTTCCCCCGATACTCTGAAAGTTGATGTTTCTCTCCATTGATATCATTAAAGCTTATATTAGGCACGATCTGATTTTCTGCCAATGGTTTTGCTTGAGTTGCTAAAGAGAGAGTGAGTAGGTTAATAAAAAGAAGGCTTATTACAAGCCTGCGCAGTTGTACTGGTTGTTTGATCATTATTCAGTTGTCCTTTATATTTATAATTACAGAAAAATATAGTTTATTTTTTCTAAGTTACTTATTTTATTTATGTTTTGGATTAAATATAGTCAGTGGAGAGTTTGGTTTTTTAATAGGAATTTAGTTTCCATGATTGAATTGCGCTAAACTGTGCTTCCCATTAATCTATAGGTACGACCACTGACAGTGGTCTTGGACTTAATAATACAGGAGAGGAGCTTAAATGAGTGAGATAACGACAATTTACCACAATCCACGATGCTCAAAGTCACGAGCAACCATGGAAATATTAACCAAAAGAGGGGAGTCACTTGAGATTATTCACTATCTAGAGTCGCCACCTGATCGTGAGACTTTGGAGGCAGTGCTCAATCAACTTGGCTTGCAACCACGTGAATTAATGCGCACAGGGGAGCAAATTTATAAAGAACACTGTCTTGCTGATGAGGCGTTGACTTATGATGAACTCATTGCCGCAATGTTAGAAAATCCCATCTTAATTGAGCGCCCCATCGTGATAAAAAAGGGTAAAGCAATGATTGGTCGTCCTCCTGAGTCCGTTATTGAAATTTTGTAAGTCTGCAAGGATTCTAGATGAAAAAGGTATTAGTACTTTATTATAGTCGTCATGGTGCAACGGCTGAAATGGCTCGATTAATTGCGCGTGGTGCTGAATCAATAACAGGTGTTGAGGCAGTTATTCGCACAGTGCCTGAGGTTTCAGCAATGTGTGAGGCAACGCAAGCGAGCGTCCCTGATGAGGGCGCGCCTTATGTGACGTTAGATGAGTTAAAGCAGGCAGATGCATTAGCGTTAGGGAGTCCGACACGCTTTGGAAATATGGCAGCACCCTTAAAATACTTCTTAGAAAAAACAAGTGGACATTGGTTGTCAGGTTCATTAGTCGGTAAGCCCGCAGGTGTTTTTACCTCAACCTCCAGTTTGCATGGTGGGCAAGAATCAACCCTGCTTTCAATGATGATTCCACTACTGCATCACGGCATGATTATTACAGGTTTGCCGTATACTGAATCAGACTTGTTAACGACGCAAACAGGGGGTACGCCTTATGGTCCGTCACATGTAGCGGGTGCTGATAATAATAATCCACTGTCAGAAGAAGAAAAAACACTTTGCAAAGCATTGGGTAAACGACTGGCTTGTTTGGCAAACAAGCTATGAGCTCTACTCTAACTCTGTGGCGTTTGCTTACTTTAACCAGCTTTTTTGGTTTAATGGTGGTTATTATTCTTTGGAATGGTTGGTTAACGCCGATTCAATATTTAAATCGTGGTTTAGAAATAGCTATTTTGGAGTTTCCATTGTTGTTTTTTGTGCGCGGTATGATTAATGCAGATCGTGAAAAGCATATTGCGGTTACTTTACTATCACTGGTCTACTTTTTTATTGGTGTCTGGTTTATATTTGCGCCTAAAGAAAGCTTGTATGGATATGTAGTGACGCTCTTGAGTTTGTGTTTATATCTGGGTAGTTTTTTCTACGTGAGGACATTGGATAAAATAGCAGAAGCGGTAGTGGATGAGTAAAGCGAGCGTGTTATTGGGTGTTATCCTCATTATTAATGGCTTCTTTTCGTGGTTTATACCTAGTGCTATCTATAGAACCCTGCATTAAACATCCTATATTTGGGTTTTATTCTTTGTATTAATTTACGCTATCATAAAGGCACTTATAACACCGCAGGAATTTATTATGGGCAAACATCAGTATAGACTATTTGTGGCTATTCTCTTTAGCTTTCTATTGACCTTCAGTGCATCTGCAACGGATGCTGCCGCCGATATTTTATCGGGTTATGAAACGAAAAAAATAGCGGAGCATACTTGGTTTATCCCTGGTCCATTGGAAGGTCCTAGCCCTGAAAATAAAGGTTTTATGAATAACCCTGCGTTTGTTATTACCGATAAAAGTGTCATTGTGATTGATCCAGGTGGGACGGTTGAGGCAGGGCGTGGCTTATTAAAACGTATTCAGGCACACACTAAAAACCCTGTGACGCACATCTTCAATAGCCATATTCATGGTGATCATTGGTTGGGAAATCAGGCATTTGTTGACGCCAATAAAGAGGTAAAAATCTATGCGCATCCTAAGATGATCGAGCTTGCTAAAGAGGGAGAGGGGCAGGTTTGGGTAGATATGATGATGCGCTTAACGAAGGGCGCGAGCAAAGAAACGGTTGTCACACTTCCAACCGATGCGTTAAAAGATCAGCAAGAAATTAAAATTGATAATATAACGATCAAAGCGCATTTGAATGAAAAAGCACATACTTTAACCGATGCCATGTATGAAATTGTGGAAGATAAGGTGCTAATCACAGGTGATAATGCCTTTAATAATAGAGC
>JAGLBQ010000386.1 GCA_023146675.1 Cocleimonas sp.
CCCCTAAAACAGGCGCGACAGGAGAGGATAGTTTTACCTATACGATTATAGACAAGGATAAAGGGCGAGCGACCGCGACGGTTGTCGTAACGATTGATGCTGATAATATCCCTCCTATTGCATTAAATGATGTAGCTACAACCACTCAAAATAAGGCTGTTGAACTATTGGTACTGCTTAATGATAGTGATCCAGATGGAAATAAAACGGATTTATCGATTGTTAGTTTTACTCAGGGAGTAAAAGGGATGGTCACAAAAACGAGTGATAATAGATTAAGCTATAGCCCAGATGTTAACAAGAAGGGAGTGGATGATTTTACTTATACAATTGAAGATAAAGAGGGTGCTCAAGCCACTGCAAAGGTAAATATAACGATTGAGGTGGAAAATATTGCACCTATTGCAGTCAATGATAGTGTGGCAACAAATGAGAATACACCTATTGATATATCTGTATTGCTTAATGATAGTGATCCTGATGGAAAGAATAGTAATTTGTCAATTATCAGCTTTTCTCAAGCAGAAAAAGGTGTTGTTACTAAAACGAATTCATCTAAATTAACCTATACCCCCAATAAAAATGAGACAGAGGGAAGTAGTTTTACTTATACCATTGGAGATAAAGGGGGAGCTACCGCTACGGCTGTTGTCACTGTGATAGTTAATAGACTAGTTAATCAAGCGCCTGAAATTACTACAATGAGTACGGTGAATTATGCTGAAAATGGTGAAGGAATTATTCTAGATATACAAAGTACAGATGATAATGATACTGAAGGAAAGGGGTTATCTTATGAAATTACTGGAGGGGCGGATAAAGAGTTGTTTGGTGTAGATTCTAAGACAGGGGAATTAACATTTAATGCAGTGCCAAATTTTGAAAAGCCAAGGGATGCTGGTAATGATAATACCTATGATATTGACATTACCGTATTTGATAGTGAGCCACTGACAGATACTCAGTCTCTACAAGTCAATGTAACTAATGTGACTGAAAATAGCGCGCCCATTATTACTAGTGAAAACTCAGTGAGTTACTCTGAAAATGGTGATGGGGTTGTTCTAGATATACAAAGTAAGGATGATAATGATACTGAAAAAAAGGGGTTATCTTATGAAATTACTGGAGGAGCGGATAAAGAGTTGTTTGGTATAGATTCTAATTCAGGAAAGTTAACCTTTAATACCCCACCAGATTTTGAAAATCCAGCAGATGTTGGTAGGGATAATCTTTATGAAATTCAAGTCACTGTGTTTGATAGCGAAGCCTTAACGGATGTTCAAGATATAAAGGTGACGGTTGCTGATGTAAAGGAAAATTCTGCACCCATTGCTAATGATGATGAATATCAAATAAAGGAATCAAGGGTCATTGGTAATGTCATGGATAATGATAAAGATCCTGATGGAGATAAGATAGAAGTTGTCCCTATGATTGATGCTGTGTCAAAAATTGGCGTGTTAAATTTGAAGGCTGATGGAAGTTTTACCTATATTTCAGATAAATTTTCAGGTTCAGATTCTTTTGTTTATACATTAAAAGATGAGCAGGGTGCAACTGATACAGCAAGACTTCTTATTAGATCGACTATTAAGAGAGTGAAATAAAAATGTCTATTCAGAGAATTAAAGTATTCACCTTTTTGATGTTGCTAAATAGTGGCTTATTTGCCGCTGGAAATCTAACAAAACTAGAGCAATTAGTCTCTCAGTCCAATTACCAGCAAGCATGGCAACAAGCAAAACAGCTAGCCAAAACCCATGAAGGAGATCCTCGCTTTGATTACCTCTATGGTCTTAGTGCGCTAGAAACAGGTCATTATGATCTAGCCGTTTTTGCCTTAGACCGTGTTACCGTTAATCAACCCACGGTTATTCGCCCACGACTAGAACTTGCACGTGCTTATTTAAAGATAAAAAATGATATCGCGGCACTATTTGAATTTAAAGAAGTATTGCGTTTAAACCCACCCGCAACAGTGCGACGTAATGTAGAACGCTATATTCAGGTAATGAGTAAGTCATCTGATAGTGATCGAGAATGGATTATGGATGGTTTAATTACATTGGCAACAGGCTATGATTCTAATGCTAATTTTGGAGCAGATACCTCCGTCTTTGATACCCCAGTATTTGGTTCTGTGACACTTAAAGATAGCTCCATTAAACAAGATTCTTCCTTTGCTGAATTGAAAACGCAATTAAACGCCCGCTATATTGTCTCTGATACACAAAGCTGGTTTCTTAAAGGCAAGTTAAATCATAAGCATTTTAGCAGTGCGAAAGATGTTAATGTCTCTGAATTAAATTTAAAAGGGGGGAGTGTTTTTACCGTTGGAAGGCAGAAATACCAGCTTTCTTTGCAGAATCAGCTAGTTCATGTTGATGATCATGCCTTTAGTAATACAGTGGGTTTACAAGCAGGACTTTCACATGAACTGGCAGCTAGTAAGACTTTAGCGGCTAGTCTATTAGTCGAAGACTATGATCATAAACAGCAAAATTTACGAGATGCACGACGCTATGGCGTGTCAGGAAACTATCATTTTTCTGCTAATAATATCCGCCATCAATTAGGATTTTCTCTTGGGCATGAGCAACCCGAACAAAAAGCAGGAAAACATTATACGCGCAATACAACAAGTGTTGCCTATGCCGTAGGACATGTGTGGAATGCTGCTAATTCTTCTTTTATCAGTACTCAATTTCAGTATCGCAAGCACCGTGCCTCAGATCCAGTTTATGCAAAAAAGCGCAAAGATAAGCGTCTATTATTTAAGATCGGTCATACCCTGCAAGTAGACAAAAACTGGTCGGTCTTTGCCAAGGCAGATTATACTAAAAATAATAGTAATCTGGATCTATATGACACCGATAAGGCATTTGTGCGCGTAGGTGTTAATTATACTTTCTAATAGTTATAGATGTGAATTTAGCACATCACATCGTAAAAAAGCACGGAGATTAAAAATGAGGTCTAACGCAATAGGACGTAATATAAAAGAGGGAAGTGTGACAGCACTGCCCACATCTTTAGACTTTTCTCGATTATTATTGAGTGTATTAATAGCATTCTGGCTAATTACTTCATTGTTCACTCAAGCATTAGCTGCTAATGAGCGACTAGGAAAAACAATTCTAGCCCGCGGTAGCATAACGGCTGATCGCAATAGCAAAGCAGAAGTATTAAAAAGACTTAGCCCTGTATTTCGTCAAGATATACTGCGTTCAGGCGCAGAAGCACGGGCGCAATTTCGTATGGTTGATAATGCGTTAATCAACCTACAACAAAACTCCGTACTGCGTTTACGCAACTATCAACTTGATTCTGGCGGTAATGGCAGTGTGCTAATGGAGCTGATTTCAGGTGGTCTGCGCACCATAACAGGAACGATTGGCAAGCAGAATAAAAAGGATTATCAACTACGCACCCCTGTTGCGACCATTGGCATTAGAGGAACCATGTATGAAGTTAAAATAATGCCGAATGGTGGAATGTATGTTGGCGCATGGAAGGGAGCGATCTCGATGCGTTCTCATTCAGGAAAGTGCGATATTGAGCTAGGAGCTGGACTTAAGGATCGTTTTGTCTTTGTTAATGCAGATGGTGTTTGTAAAACATTGCAATATATGCCCCGTGAATTCAAAAATGGGAATGCTTCAAACACCAGCAACATTACTCCAGGCGATGTTGAGTCTTTACAAGGGAAATTGCGCCCAAAACAATCTTTTCAGGCGTTAACGCTGGGGCAAAAAGAGGTAGCGATTACGAGTGGGCATACTAATAGTATTTCACGAGCAACCCCAGTTATCAGTACAGATAGTAATGGTGTTGTCTCTGCTAATCGGGGAGCAGTGAGTGATTTTAGTCAAAATATTGGTGGTTATCCCGTAGGCTGGGGGCGTTGGAATAACTATACGATTAGTCCCTCGTTAGACGGTTTACCTGTAAGAGCATCTGATAATAACGGTCTGCTCTGGTCAACCTATAAAGCAACCAATAGGGATGCGATTGCTAGTCGTGCTGGCGAGGTACACTACGGAAGCCTGGTTGATAGTTTAGCGCAAAGTAGCATGGGGAAAGTTTCAAACCTAGCCGTGCAAATGGATGTAGACTTTGGCTCAGGGCGTGTTAGCAAAGGACTTATTTCTGCTAATGTTCCTGATCACATGTGGGTTGGTGTCTTTGATGGTCAAGTAACGAATGGTAAACTAGCACTAGGTTTTAATGGCGGTGCGTTAGTTAACTCTACTACAGGTATAAGGTCAAATGCTGGTGGTAATATTATTGGGGATTTCGTTGGTGATAAAGGACAGGCAATTACAGGCGGGTTTACGATGACGGATGGAGCGAATAAAGACAATCAGATTGAAGGATTGTTTTTGCTTGATTAGGCGTTCAAGCGTTCAAGGTTTACTTTACTCCCACGCACTGACCGAACGCAGTGTGGGAGTCAAATGGACAGTCCGCATGTCCGCATCTGTTATTAACGATCTAAAATAACAGCCTTCCCTTTCTCTACAGTCAATATTTTATCACCACAAAGAATATCATTAAATAAATCATTCACTAACGCTCCACGCCAATCATCAGAAAGTGTTTTACGTTTTTCTTGCACCATACTGACTACTTTTTTACGCGTAGTAACAACCGCAGGTGTAATACCTAATTCATCTGCACGAATATTAAGAGCGGTCATTAAAATATCGATTATTTTGTCTTGATTAGCGGTTGGTTTTTTTCTATGGTTTATCTTGGGACATTCATCTTGTGGTAAAGAGAGTCCTTTATTGATACATTCCAGCCATGTTTTATAATATTTCTTTGTTTTAGGCGCATTAATACCACGCATATCCGCAATACTTTGCTCATCTGTTGGCTGTTGTCTGGCGAGGTCTAT
>JAGLBQ010000387.1 GCA_023146675.1 Cocleimonas sp.
AAATCAGAGGAAGAAACAAGCACACTATTAATTTGCTGAGCGCAGTGATTATCAAGATTTATATTTTTTTGCCGCATTAATTCAACAGACTTAGGGTCTGCAGGTTTACCAACTAAAGCACCTAGCCCTGATGAAAAAACATTTAGCTCTGGCTTATAGTGTTTCAGTAATACTTCACCTATTGGGCTACGGCAAATATTACCGATACATACAATCATTATATTTTTAAACATAATTCCTTTTATTTTGAAAGATTATCCACGGATGTTGTTGCATCCAATGAAGGTAATATTTGACTAATAACACGATTCCAACGTGAAATTGGCGCAGCCGTTACATAAACAATATCACGTTCATATAAAGCAAATTTCTCAGCCAATATCATTGAATGCACTGATTTTAGTTGTAGTTGAAAAACAACAGGCAGTTGCTGTTTAGCTTTAGTATAACTTCGCACGACAAATATTCCCTTTGCATTAGCTGTCTCTTCATTTAATCCACCACGATCACTTAATGCTTCTGCTAAAGAAACACCAGTTTCATCCATTATAATAGTGCCAGGCTGCCTAACTTCTCCTAGTATAAATAGTTTTCTTAAACGCTCCAGCCGCTCCTGCTCATATTCATCTTTTTGCTCCAGTTGCTTAGGCAGGAATACATGCAAAGCATCACCGCTACGAAGGATGTAGTTTTGACTTTTATCGCCTTTGGCAAACAGAGCTTTTAAATCAATTTGAATTTTTGCTTTGTTAGCAGTGGTTAAAAGAGCTTTCTCGGGCATTATAGTACGTTCACTTCCATTAGAACCAGAGGAGCTAGAGCTAATGCTATAATTATTTGAATTATATGATTTTGATTTACTATATTTTGCACCTTTGCTCTTTACAATGAACTGTTTTAAGCCACCCGCTTTTGCAATTATATCCCGCACTGTCAAGGGAGTATCATTAATTTCAAACACCCCAGACTGCATTATCTGTCCAGAAATATAAGCACGCTGGCTTCTATACGCGGCTATGGAGACACCTACTTGAGGATTTTTAATATCCTTTGTTAGCTTTTTGGTTAACTCTAGTCTAATTTGTTCTGCTGTTCGTCCACTTGCTTTTATATTACCAACAAGAGGGAAGAAGAAATAACCACGATTATTAACTTTATGCCCTGCTGCGGTCGGAGATCTAAACTCTCCTGCTGGAACCGTTAAATCTTTATGTCCCCACACTGTAATACTTAAGATATCCTGAGCCCCTATACGATAGGTATAACCAGCAACACCTCTGGCACGCCCTTTCGTTAAATACTTCTCCTTGATACGTCTGTTTTTTGATTTTTTCTTTAGCTTGTATCGGCTTGGGCGAGAAAAGTAACGTATATTATCATAGTCTAATTTAACCAGTTTAAAATCTTTACCTGGTATAGAATGTTGACTTTTAGGTGCGAGCTGAGAATCAAACGGGGGCATACCAGGAATAGACACACAGCTACCCAACAGAGAAGCCATACCAATCAACAATAAAATGTTTTTTATTTTACC
>JAGLBQ010000388.1 GCA_023146675.1 Cocleimonas sp.
CGTAAACATGAATTTGAAGCGGATGAGTTTGCAGCTAAAGAATCAAGCGCAAAGGAACTCATTAGTGCTTTGGTGGGTCTGTATAGGAAGAATGCAGGAACATTAACGCCAGACCCGTTGTACTCCTCTTTTTATGATTCTCACCCACCTGCATCAATACGAATTGCGCATTTAAAGCAAGCAGGTGGGTTGGAGTAGTAAAGGGTTGTTTACTTGCAATAGGTAATAGCATCAGCGTGGCTTTAGTTTTTGCAAATAACCAACTAGATACTTCAAATTAGGGCAGGAAAAAATATGACTAAAATAACAATGACAATCTGTGGAATGCTGTTAGCAAGTTCAGCTTATGCTGAGGGAGATGCGACTAAAGGTAAAACGATATACGCAGCATCAGAATGTGTGCGGTGCCATCAAACCAATGAGATGTTTACTCGTAAAGATCGAAAAGTGAAAACATTATTAGCACTAAATGCGCAAGTGCGAACATGTGATGCACAGTTAAGTACTAACTTATTTGATGATGAAATAGAAGATGTTGTCGCTTATTTAAACCAAGCACATTATAAATTTGAAACGAAAAAAAACAGCAAAGAAAAAATTAACAATGAAAAGACTAAGGAAGCAGCGGATGATATATGAGAAAAGTAAAATATGAGCAATAAGGATGTTACCGTCAGCAAGATGACAGGTAATGCAGAAAAACAATCAGGGCGGGTCATTACTCGCTTTGGCTCTGAGTTGCTCGTATCAAATGGTGATCAGCGTCCTGTGCGCTGTACCACAAAGAGAAAATTAGATCATGTTGCCTGTGGTGATTATGTGATCTGGCATGCTAATCAGCATGGCAATGCTACCGTTTCCAAACTTCTACCCCGCAAAAATGCACTTACCCGCCGCACCTATCGTGGAACCCCCAAAACAATCGCAGCGAATATTGATCAGCTAATCGTGACGAGTTCATGGTTGCCACGACCTATCTGGGAATTAGTGGATCGTTATTTGATAGCGGCGCATCAGCTTGATACTGATGTTATTATTGTTATGAATAAAAGTGACTTAGAGAAAAAACAAGCCACTAACGTTGACTGGAAAGCATTACAAGATTATCGCGATATTGATTATCCTGTTATCGCAATCAATGCCAATACCGGCGAAGGGGTTGATGAGCTGCGTCAACGAATGAATGCTAAAACCAATATTTTTGTAGGACGCTCAGGTGTTGGAAAATCATCCATTGCACAACATTTTTTACCTGATATAGAGTTGCTAGTGAATAAAATATCCCAATCAGGAGAAGGGCAGCATACCACCACCACTGCAACACTCTATGATCTTGGTGATGAAGCTTATTTGATCGATTCGCCAGGCGTGCGCGACTATGTATTAGACGAGCTAACAGAAAAAAAATTAAGTGATGGTTATTGTGAATTTGCACCCTACGTGCATGCGTGTCGCTTTAATAACTGCACTCATTATCATGAGCCAAAATGTGCGGTTAGAACAGCAGTTGAGCAAGGAGAAATTTCAGAAGGACGTTATCAGCGCTATTTAAGTGCGCTAACTAGTATGGATGCTTAAGCTGTTTTGAATCAATCAAATGGTGCCGGAGGTGGGACTTGAACCCACACTTTGTTGCCAAAACGGGATTTTGAATCCCGCGTGTCTACCAATTCCACCACTCCGGCTTAGAGAGATCCAGACCGTGTTGTCTGTAGGAAGCGTGGCATTCTACCCGATTTCTTTTATTTGTCGAGCGACTTTTTATAAATTTACCTGTTCTTTTTTTAAAATACTTCAAACAGAATTAAGCGTTAATAGCACCTTAATCAATAAGCCCTTGATACTCTGAATATAATTTCACTGAAATTAACCAAAAAACTAACACTAAACCATTGATATTTAATAAACTTAGTTTTCTCACTAAAAATAAAAATTACTTTAAAACCAATATTATCAAAATATTGGGAGTCTATTTTTTCAGCCCTGTTTTTTCTGAAAAATTGAGCGGGAATAATTAGTAGATTTTTTGTTATAAGGTATTGATAATTTATACTATAATTTTAATTGAGTATTTTTAGCTCAATTATAAGGAATATGTCACATTATTTTGGAGTCAGAATGATAGTAGGGAAGTTTGCATTAGTAACAATGGTTAGCT
>JAGLBQ010000389.1 GCA_023146675.1 Cocleimonas sp.
AAAAATCCTGCTTACCATATGGTTATTTTAGCGGGGAGTGGACATATGGAAGGTCGCCACGGCATTCCTTCACGCTTGCAACGCAGAATTAATAGCAAACCACTTGTTGTACTCAATGGGATTAATGGAAGCCCCAGTGCCTCACAAGCAGATTACCTGTTGTTTTCATCGGATAGTAAACTTCCTAAAGCAGGAAAAATGGGGATTTTTATGAAAGATACTACTAAAGGCGTAAAGGTCAGCAAAACAATGAAGGGAAGCGCTAGTGCTAAGGCAGGTTTGAAGAAAGGTGATTTGATTCTCAGCTTAGATGGGAGCAAGGTGAGTACTGTTGAAGATATAAAAATAAGCATGATGAATGCCAAACCCAAGCAAAAGGTGATGCTCTCTATAATGCGCGCTGATAAGCATAAAATATCTAAAACTATAGTACTACAATAAGCAGCAATTTATGTATACTATTCAAACTCCCTAAATTACTAATTTATTACCTAAACTCTGTAAGTGGTCATGTAGTTAGACTGCAATATATTGATTTTAAAAGTTAATTTAAATTGGACAAAAATGCTTATTGATACCCTGTCGAATTAAATATTGCTTTATAGTTCAATAGTTTGTGCTATACATATAAGCACTTATAGGATTTAGATATTTATACAATATGCTTAAAAAATTGCTGCTTTTACTACACCTATTCTTAAGCCCCTCCCTATTATTTGCCGACACGGTTGACTTATTCATTATGGGCGGACAATCTAATATGCAGGGGTGGCGTAGTGATGCGGCAGACTATCCGCAAAGTGGTATTAACCTTGATGTAGATATCCCTTTTTATTGGGAAGCGGTTGATTATGCATCATCAAAAGGCGAGTGGAGCTCACTAGAGCCACAAGCAGGACATTTTGCTAAGGGGCACTTTGGACCTGAAGTTATGTTTTCTCGTCAACTTAAACTCTCAGGACTTAACCCTGCTATTTTCAAATATAGTTTTGGTAGCAGTAATCTGCGTGATGTATGGAAGGCGCCTGATAAAGGTGGTCTCTATGATAAAATGATAGTGCAATTAAAGCGCGCCATTGATCTTCTTGAGTTTCAAGGGCATAAAGTCAATATCCGCGCTTTTGTCTGGATTCAGGGTGAAAGTGATGCTGATACGGATAAATTAGCAAAAGCATATTATTATAATTTACTTAATATGCTCAATCACTTGCGACGTAATATTGTAAAAGATCCCAGCCTACCTGTATTACTGGGTGTCGACGAACAGCATCCTCGCATTGCTATCCGTCCTGCCGTTGTCGCCGCGCAAAAAAAAATTGCTGCCGAAGATACTAATATCAACTTTATTTCAATGCGTGGTCTAGAAAAGTCAGATGTAACCCACCTTACTGCAAAAGGTGTTATTGCACATGGTGAACGTTTGTATAATAGTTATCTCAAACTCACTTATTTACCGCCTAAATTAGAAGCCCTATGGCAAGAGAAATAATGTCATGGACTTATCTACTTGGTTATTTTTTATTAGCATTACACTGGTAACCACGTTTAGCCCTGGTCCTGCTGTTCTATTGGCAGTTACCAATAGTCTCAACTATGGCTTACGTGCTACTTTTTATTCAACTCTAGGGAATGAATTAGGTTTATTAGTGATCGCTTCACTGGCTATCCTAGGCTTGGGTGCAGTATTGACAACCTCAACAACCTTATTTTTGATCTTAAAAACAATCGGCGCTGTCTATCTCATTTATCTTGGCATTCGTCAGTGGCGTTCAAAAAACAAACTTTTTTCACCAGATGCTCCGCAAAGCCACACGCAGACACAGCGTGATGGGGTATCTTTTTTACAAGGCTTTCTGGTAGCGACAACAAACCCTAAAGCAATTTTGTTTTTTACCGCTTTATTTCCGCAGTTTATTACGCTTGATAAACCACTCACTTTACAATTTAGCATCCTCATTGCTACCTTTGCTTTTTTATCTGCAACAGCGCTAATGGGCTATGGTTTTTTAGCCAATCGCAGTAAACAATGGTTTAGTGCTGGTAATCGTACCTTGTTATTTAATCGTATCTTTGGTGGGCTTTTTATTACATTGGGAATTGGGTTATTGCAGTGGAATGAGAGAAATTAAAGCAAACTAGGCTTTGCTAGAAAGGGTTATTCACGAATAATTTTTCTTGTCATACTATCTCGAATCTCAGTTGGTTTAAGTAACGTCCCAACCTCTCTATCAAGCACACCATCCAGCAACTGATCAAATTGT
>JAGLBQ010000039.1 GCA_023146675.1 Cocleimonas sp.
AGAATATTGGTATAACGAGACACAATAATATCGCGTAATTGATTGCTAATTTCTGTTACTGAGAAACGCCCATCCGTTCCCAAAATTTCCATCATGAATTTTTCAGGATCGTTAATGCGGATTGAGTAACTACCAAAGGTACGCAAACGCACCATGCTGAATTCTTTATCACGCAACATAACGGGATTTTTAGTACCCCATTTTAAATCCGTAAACTGACGCATATTAAAGAAGTAGACCTCAGCCTTAAAGGGACTCTCAAAGCCATGACTCCAATGCTGTAAGGTTGATAGTACGGGTAGATTCTTGGTTTCTAGTTCGTATAAACCTGGTGTTAATACATCCGCTATTTGTCCTTCACTAACAAAAACGGCAACCTGTGTTTCGCGCACAGTAAGTTTTGCGCCATATTTTATTTCATTGCCATAACGCTCATAGCGATACACCATGGTATCGGGTCTATCTTCTGTCCATTCAATAACATCAATAAACTCACCGAAAACTTTATCCCAAAGACTCATTCTATTGCCTCCTGTAAATATTCACATAAGGGAGTATCATCTACTCCCCTATTATTTAAGTGCTTATGCCGCTTTATCTGCTTTCGCCTTCGATGAAATAAGCGCCTCGCGTAACTCGCCTTCCAGAGTTTTCAATTCTATTTCAGCTTCTGCACGCGCTGCCTTACCTTCATCTGCAATTCTTAAGCTATCATTAATGGTAGCAACCAGTGTTTCATTGGCTTTACGTACTGACTCAATATCAAAAATTCCACGCTCCATTTGTGTTCTTACTTCCACATTCGCTTGTTGTAGATTGGTTGCATTAGACTCTAATAATTCATTGGTTAAGTCAGATGCTTGTTTGACTGTTTCAGCCGCATCGCTCATGCGGAAAATAGTCACCGCCTGTGCTAGCTGGTTTTTCCACAGTGGCACCGTATTGATCAGTGTTGAATTGATTTTATTGATTAATGTTTTATCATTTTCCTGTACTAAGCGGATACTTGGCAAACTTTGCATTGCCACTTGGCGGGTTAAGCGCAGGTCATGTAAACGACGCTCTAAGTCATCACGCGAACTACGCAGATCACGCAATGCTTGTGCTGCCAGCAAATCTTCAGTATCTGCTTGTGCCTTCCTCAATAAGGCTGGAATATCGGTATTATCCAAGCGTGTTAGTTTCTCTTCACCTGCTGAGATATAAAGCTCTAACTTATGAAAATAATCCAAATTTGCGTCATAAAGTTTATCCAGCGAGACAATATCCGTTAGCAGTTGTGTTTTCTGCCCTTCCATTTTATCCGTAATTTCATTGATCTGTGTTTTAATATCTGAATATTGGCTCATGAAAAGCGCAATAGGCTTTGCCTTACCAAATAATCTGGCAAAAAAACCAGGTTTTTTATTAGGATTCAACTCATCAATATCAAAACCTTTAATCGCAACAACCATCTCATTTAAAGAGGTGCTAGCACTACCAAGGTCTTTATTACGCACCCCTTCTAACATTCTTTCAGAAATGGTACTCATTTGCTCTTGTGCTTTACTGCCAAAAAAGATAATGCTACTACGATCACCCATATCAATTTCGCCGAGAATGGCATCCACTTCTCTTTTTTCAGCCGCATCTATCTTGCTATAAGGCGCAATTTCTTGATTCATTTCTTGTACTGGAGCAATTTCAGTGCCTGGAATAACGGCTGGTTGAGTCGTAGTGGCAGTGGCGATTTTTGTTTGGTTTGACATGCTGTGTTGTATCCTCGATTATTTATTTGTTTTATTATAAAAATTATATATTATTTGTAATGCTTCGCTAAATACACTGTATTCAACTTGGGTGCTTTGCCTATAAGTGATTATTAAACCAAAGTTTTATACAACCCCTTCCCGCTTTAATTGCGTTTCCAATACTTCAATTTTAACATCAAGATCGAAACGATCATTTTCTTTAAGCTTTTCTTGTTGCTCATCAAATGTTTGCTCAATTGTATTTAAAACACGCCTAAAATTGGCATCCAATGCTTCTGTTGTTGCATCTTTGCTATGCGTTTTTGCATAACTTTCAGTAACCCGCTGTGTTCCATCAAGATAGACTTTTAAGAACTTGCGCGCACGATCTAGATCATTAGGATTATTTTTAATTGTCTCTAATATTCTACGCGCTTTTTTGGTGATATTTCTTAAATGCTGGTCTAATTCCAGATTATTAATATTTTTTCTCGCGGCATCAATACCCGCTATTTTAATCTCAGCCGCCTCCAATGCCTCAAAAACTTCATCCGCACTAACACTTAATGAAATTCCACCTGTTTTATCTTTACGTGGATCTAAGCCATAAGAGAAATAGAATCCTAATAATGCCGCTACTCCCAATAAAACGCTGTGAAGAACACTATAATTGGTTGCAAATAAGGCGGTTAACCCCGTACTAGCACCCAAAAACATCGCCGCAATCGTCTTAAAAGGTGTACTTGGTGCTTTGGCAAAGCGGTGTCGTTGATATTGTCCTTCACGCTTAAACCCTTCGCGCGCGATCATCCCTGAAATCATAAAGCCAGCAAATGCACCTGCAGAAACCAGTGTATGAAACATTTCGCCACGCATTAACGATATAATGGCAGCAATGAGCAGTGGAATGGGCAGAACGAACAATAAAAAACCTTTTAACTTATATTTAACTCTACTTAGCGTCTTTTCTTCTGGCGAGTAACGTCTTGCACTAGACATATAAAATTCTCAAGTGAGTTATTGAAAGGTATGAATTAAAGCTTGGATAGAAACCAGACCAACTGTTGCAACTAATAGAAGAAAACCGATAATTTTCTTAACAAAATAAGGCATTGAATAAGTACCATAGAGTGATAATGTATATCCCCTATATATATAGTTAAAACGGTATTTTTTCAAGCTAGATATGATTAACGCCTATTTCATAACACACCGCCTCATAAAATTTGCTATTCTCCCCGCTTTAATAAACCCTATTCTTAATGTAATACCCTCTTATGAAACCTGTATTTGCCTTAGTTGGCCGCCCTAATGTGGGCAAATCGACACTTTTTAATCGTTTAACCAAGTCCCGTGATGCGCTCGTAGCAGATTACCCTGGACTAACCCGTGATCGTAAATATGGCTCGGGGGTGGTTGGCGAACGTGATTATCTGTTAATCGACACGGGCGGCTTAACGGGCGAGGATGTTGGCATTGATGAATATATGGCAGCGCAAACATGGATGGCGGTGGATGAAGCCGATGTCATTATGTTTCTGGTGGATGGACGTGAGGGGTTAACCGCAGCAGATGACATGGTTGCCAGACGTTTGCGCCGTGAGGGTAAGCACGTTTATTTACTCGTCAATAAAATTGATACTGTCGATCCTGATCAAGCCTGTGC
>JAGLBQ010000390.1 GCA_023146675.1 Cocleimonas sp.
TTAATACCGTACATAATTATCATATTTTTTCCCCATTGTTAAGCGGTCATTTTCATTATAGTCTTGAATGCAACGTATCTGTTGCAAGCCTGCATTTTTCATTAGCATGGGCACTAGTTTACCTTGATCGTAACCATGTTCTATTATAATCCATGCACCATTTTTCATATACGCTAGGGCAGAATCCAAAATGCTAATGATATCATCCAGTCCTGTTTTACCCGCTGCTAATGCTTGTAATGGCTCATAGCGTATGCCCTGTTGCAAATGTAGGTCATCTGATTTGATATAGGGTGGATTGGACACAATAAGATCAAATTTTGTACGGGGTAGGTTAGTAAACCAATCAGACGGTATAAAATCAACTGTATTAATCTGATTTTGGTGTGCATTTTTTTTGGCGATGGCTAATGCGTTCTCTGAATAATCACTAGCCGTAATCAGTGCGTCAGGTCTTTCACTCGCAATTGCTAAGGCAATTGCGCCTGTGCCTGTGCCTAAATCTAGTATGTTAGGTGTGCTTATCGATTGGATTTTTTCTAATGCTGTTTCGACCACTAATTCAGTTTCAGGTCTGGGGATTAATACATCTTCTGTCACCATTAAATCCAGAGACCAGAATTCTTTATATCCCAATAAGTAAGCCACTGGATAATCTGTTAGGCGTTTTTTAATGAGCTGTTTAAAAGCTTGCTGTGTTGACTCCTCAACTTGTTTTTCGCCCCATGCATAGAGATAACTACGCTCTTTGTGGAGACAATGCGCCAAGAGCAACTCCGCATCAAGTTGTGGGCTCTCTGACACGCTTGCTAGTTGCCTGCTGGTTTGTTTGAGTAGAGCTTGAATGGTGGTCATTGTTTGTAATGCATCTCTTGTTGAGCGGAAGAATTTCACTCGTGATATTGAATCATTTATCTAATAATGCGGGATTTCTCCCACCGACTGCTTTATGTCTCTTCACTCAACGCTGCGAGCTGATCTGCTTGATATTCATTAATCAGAGGCTCAATAATTTGCTCTAAGCTTCCTGAAATGATTTCATCCAGCTTATACAACGTCAAATTAATGCGATGATCTGTTACCCGTCCTTGTGGAAAATTATAGGTACGAATACGCTCAGAACGATCACCACTGCCAACTAAACTTTTACGTGTTTCAGCTTGTTCCGTGTCTTGTTTTTGGCGTTCTGCATCCATAATACGGGCTTGTAAAACGGACATTGCCTGTGCTTTATTTTTATGTTGTGAGCGTTGATCCTGACATTCCACTACCGTTCCTGTAGGGATATGGGTTAGGCGAACAGCGGAGTCGGTTTTATTAACATGCTGACCTCCTGCACCTGAGGCTCTAAAGGTATCCACACGTAGATCCGATGATTTAATCTCAGGTGCTTCAATGGCATTGATTTCAGGCATAATGGCAACCGTTGCCGCGGAGGTATGTACGCGTCCTTGTGATTCGGTTTCAGGAACACGTTGTACGCGATGTACGCCAGATTCAAATTTCAATCTGGAGTAAACATTTGTGCCTGTAATGCGCATAATAATCTCTTTAAACCCCCCGTGCTCACCCTCGTTTTTATTAATGATTTCTACTTTCCAGCCTTTGTTTTCTGCGTAACGGGTATACATGCGGAATAAATCACCTGCAAATATTGCCGCCTCATCTCCGCCTGTTCCTGCACGCACTTCAATAAAGGTATTACTGCCATCATTTGGGTCTTTGGGTAAGAGTAGTTTTTGCAGGGTTAACTCATACTGACCCAGCTTTTTCTTAGCATCCTGAATTTCTTCTTGCGCCATTTCCTTCATTTCAGGATCATCAAGCATCTCTTCAGCAGCTTCTTTATCTTCTGTTGTTTGTTGATATTTTGCATATTCCTGAACGATTGGCTCAAGCTGACTATATTCCATTGAAAGTTTACGGAACTGCTCTTGATCGTTAATGACATCAGGTTCAGACAGTAGCGCTGCGATTTCAGCATGGCGTTCGCCAAACATTTCAAGTTTTTGTTGTATGGAAGGTTTCACTGTATTCCTTTTTCTTTGGTGACAAAGCTACAGCCTTGTCACCCATTGTGGTGGCTTTAGCTGCCTAATATTTATTTCAAAAACGGCAATAGCCGTCAGTATGCGTTAGGAGGTTGAAGCCTCGTAACGAGAAGATTTTCTTGTATCTTTATTTCTCATCCAAGCCCAGTAATTTACTCGCTGCTTGCAATAGTTTTATATCCCCACTATGCGCTGCTTTATTCATGGCACTGGTTGGGTGATGGGCGAGTTTATTGGTTAATGTATGGGCTAAAAATTGTAAGGCTTCTTCGGCAGATTTTCCATTTTCTACCATCTTCTGTGCTTTTTCCAAGGTTTCCTGTTTGGCATCATTGAGTTTAGTGCGATAACTTTGGATTAACTGAACTTGATCTTGTGCTTGCAACCATGCAGAGAAGTTTTTTACTTCTTCGGTTACCATTACTTCTGCTTTTTCAGCCGCTTCTTGACGTGATTTTAAATTCTCTTCAATAACAGAATGCAAATCATCAACGGTATAAAGGTAAATATCATCAAGATCACCGACTGCTTCTTCAATATCACGCGGTACCGCAATATCAACCATAAAAAT
>JAGLBQ010000391.1 GCA_023146675.1 Cocleimonas sp.
TTTTTTTGTACTACTTTAAGTAGTGCATTTGCAAATGATTATTCCGTTGGTTTTAAAGTCGGTACAATGGGTTTGGGAGTGGAGCTAAACAAGCCACTTCAAGAGTCGCTGGATTTTCGCCTTAGTCTTAATTATATCGAAGGGCAGGTGAGTAATTTTAAAGTGGGTTCAATTGAGTATGATGTGGATGCTAGTGCTACTTCTATACAAGCTGTTCTTGATTGGTATCCGAAGCAAAATAAGAAACTTTATCTAAGCGGAGGTTTCCTATTGGGGAATGATAATATCAATCCTGAGCCTACACCTGACTTTGTTTTTCGGGGTGTAAAAATAGGGCAAGCTTTGGATCGCTTTGATGTAGATCTTAACGTTGATTACGGTGATATAGCACCTTATATCGGGGTTGGCTACAGCAATAAAGTGGCAAAAGATAAGGGCTGGTATTATTCAGCTGAACTAGGTCTTGCCTATCTGGGAATGCCAAAAGTTGGTTTCAATATTATTGATAAAACGACAGGTAAAACACCGACTCTAATTCCTCAGGAAGAGCTTGATAAGGAGTTGGTGAGAATTAAAAATAAAGTAGATAACTATAAAATATTTCCTGTGATGAGCTTTTCTTGGATTTATCGTTTTTAGAGGAGTATTTTTCAGGTTGAAACTGAATTTCTATTGTAAGAATAATGTGCATGATGATCTATAGGATTTGTAAAACTATATTGCCTTACTTTCGATAAGCTTTTCAGTTCACTTCATCCCTTTCTTGCTTGAATATTGTTCTGTTGAGGTTAAATTCTTTGTCTAATCTCTAAAAAAGCTGATTTAAGTAATTGATTCAGCTATATTTGGAATATGTTTTTTTGTATAAAACATACGGGTTGAGTTACGCTACACTTTGTTTCACGGACAAGCTTGAGGTAAAAAATGTCGGCTAAAATGGAATTGCGTTGGCTAAAAGAAGATGATTATCAGGGCGCTAGCCAAAGATTTGCTCAATTCTGCAAGGAGGATATTTCTCTACAAGCAGAGGCAGATGCTAATTTTGATCTTGGGGTGTATGAGGCATCAATATGCCTGATTCTTGAAAAAATGAATCAAGTTGAAGTACAAAAAAAGCAAGGAGTGCTGTAATGCTGATTCGTTCTTTAAAATTAATCAACTTTAAAAAATATGAAAACTTACTGATTGATGATCTTCCTGAGAAGGGTGTCGTCAAGGTCGGTGGTAAGAATGAGGCAGGTAAAACCAGTATTGGTGACTCTGTCTGCTTTGCTTTGTTTGGACGTACTTTTCTTAATAATAAAAAAAAGGCCAAACGTCTAATTCGTTGGAATGAAGAAGAGATGACGGTTTCATTAGTGCTCTTTAATGAGAGTTATGAAGCTTACAAAATCACTAGAACGATTAATACTAAGGGGCTTAGTTCCATTCGCATTGTGCGTTTATCTGACGGTCATACACTTACAGAGTCTCTCGAAGGGAGTGATAAGATAATCAGTGATTTGCTGGGGTATGATTATGATACTTTTATTGATTCATTTTGTATGGTGCAGCGTGAGTTAACAACACCAGAGGCTGATAGCAATAGCCTGAGACAAATGGCAGGAATTGGCGATTATGGGGATATTGTTGATGAGCTGGTATTAGAGAGAGAAGAGGAAGAGGTATCTCTAGCCGCACTAGAACCACGTTATGCTGAAAAGCGTAAGGCACTTGAAGGAATAGAGCTGGATGAGTCTTGGTTGCCTGAACTGGTTGATGCTAAGGAGTCGTTACTGGCTAATAGAGCGGATAAGCAGCAATTTATTGGTCAGCTAGGAGACGTTAATACGACTTATGTTGATAATAGTCAACAATATAATAAAGAGAGTAAGTACAATAATTTATTTGAATGGTTAGAAGTATTCTTTCTTCCACTAATGATTGGTGCATGGATTGTTTGGGCTGCCTTTCAGTTTTTCCCTGATGCAATTCATGGCTGGTTGTTAAACACCACTTCGGCTGATCATGCTGGGTCATTTATAGTTTGGGTACAACTGTGGATGTTCCCCTTTGCAATGGCTTGTGTTTTGCTTTATAGCACCGGTCTTGTCTTTAAATGGTTTATAGAAGCAAAAATAAATGTATTGACTGGAGATGCAGAGGCGTTCTCCAGCATCTTGGTACAAGGACATCAAGAGGTTGTTAGTGAGCCTAATAGCGTTGTACCAACACGTGTTGCTAGTATGTTGCTGAATAGAAATAGTCAGATTGATAATGATGTACCAGCACTTACTATTTCCCCCGTGGAAAAATTTAACCATATTCCAAAATTAGTTGAATCTGCATTTAATTACAATGTAACGCCTGAAGAAATGAGTGATTCTAT
>JAGLBQ010000392.1 GCA_023146675.1 Cocleimonas sp.
ATAACTTCTGTAGGTAGCAATAGATCAACACCTTTTGGAATAAAACAAGATTTAGGTGTAGAGTAAATAGTTACCAAACAATTTACTGAGGCTACAATGAGCTACAAACATCCGCCAAAATCATGTGTATTATGGTGGATGCTTTGAAGCTTCTCATCTACGTTGTCTTTATTTATTAGTTTTAGGTTTTTTGTTATTAAATTTTCGATCTTCATTTCTAGAGAGGTCGCGCAGTTTCAATTGCTGACCTGATACCCATGTTTTATGAAGTATCTTATAAATATCTTTGGGCATTCCATCAGGTAGACTCACTGTGCTATGCATTGCATCAATTTTTAAATTCTGAATATATTGGCTTTCCAGTCCTGCTTCATTGATTAATGCGCCAACAATATGCTTAGCTTCAGCACCATGCTCGCTACCCACTTCTAAGCGGTAGGATGTCATTGGTACATCATCTTTATTGCCTGTGTTCTTTTTAGGTTTGCGTTTGCGGCTATCTTGATTTTTTCGATCATTACGATCATCAAAATTACGCTCTTTACGCTCACCCCGTTTTCTATCATTTCGTTGACGATCTCTATCTCTGCGACCTTCATTACGCCCTTCGTTTTTAGAGCTGAATGCAAAATCAGGAATAGCGCCCTTTTTCTCTACCAAAGGACGATCACGCTGTACTAAATAGCTTAATGCGGCGGCTATTTGTGTTGGGCTTAGCTCACTTTCTTCCGTTAATTCGGTTATCAGTGTCTCAAAGAAATCGAGTTTATTATTGTTGGCTGCATTAACGATATTTTCTTTAAAGCGAGCAATGCGACTATCAGTAATATCCTGTGAAGAGGGCAGTTTTAATGGTTCGATTTTTTGCCCTGTAGAACGCTCAATCGATTGCAACATGCGATCACCACGTGGCGGAATAAACAAAATAGCGGTTCCTTCACGTCCTGCGCGCCCTGTACGTCCGATACGATGTACATAAGATTCGGTATCATGTGGCATATCATAGTTGATAACATGGGTAATGCGTTTTACATCCAAACCACGTGCAACCACATCGGTTGCAACAATAATATCGAGAGATCCTTTTTTAAGGCGGTTAATCGTTTTCTCGCGTAAATCTTGTTTAATATCGCCATTTAGCGGGGTGGTTGCATACCCACGTGCTTCTAGCTTTTCAGACAATTCAACCGTCATTGATTTGGTGCGTACAAAAACAATGACCGCGCCAAACTCATCTGCTTCTAAAATTCGTGTTAGTACATCCAGTTTATGAAAGGTCTTTCCCTTCCAGTAAAGTTGTTTGATGGTTGAAACGGTTGAGGTTTTATTTTTTATTTTAATCTCAACAGGGTCTGTTAAATAGCGTGAGGTAATGCGTTTGATAGGGGCAGGCATTGTGGCTGAAAAGAGTACAACCTGACGTTCATTAGGCGTTTCTTTTAAAATGGTTTCAACATCATCGATAAAGCCCATGCGCAACATTTCATCTGCTTCATCCAGTACGACTGTTTTAAGATCCCCTAGTTTTAATGTGCCACGACGCAAATGATCCATAATACGCCCAGGTGTACCAACGACAACATGCACATCACGGCGCATCTGGCGCAACTGAATGCCAATATTCTGACCACCATAAATGGGCAGTACATGAAAACCTTTTAAATGCCGTGCATAAGTCTGCCATGCTTCTGCCACCTGAATCGCCAGCTCACGTGTTGGGGCAAGTACTAATACTTGAGGTGTTTTTTTAGATAAATCTAGATTAGATAATAATGGTAGGGCAAAAGCAGCGGTCTTTCCTGTGCCTGTTTGTGCTTGTCCTAGTAAATCACGCCCGTCTAATAGAGGGGGAATACTTTCAGCCTGAATCGGTGAAGGGACTTCATAACCTGAATCCTCTACCGCTTGAAGGATAGGTTTACTAAGGTTAAGATCGGAGAATTTGATAGCAGTTTGTTCAGACATATGGATGCACGCGCGGGTAAGTTGGGGCGCGCATTATACGCCATTTTTGGCTTATATGTTGTTTTATATTTAAATTACATAAAACTCATTTCTAATGAAGGCTAATTTCTGTATATTTCTAAAAAAATCATGTTAATAAAGAAAGGGAGATTCTTTGTGCGAAAAATGACGGTTGTGGCAAGTGCCATTATGCAAACTAGAAGCATCAGAATAATAACGATGGGGTTATTGCTAACTAGCTTGGTAGCTTGTGAAGGGGAAAAGCCAGAAACGACCTCAACAAACCTTGACCTGCCAGGTCTTGATGGTATTCAGCCACCTCCGCTGATAATGGGAGAAGAGCAAACTCCCTTAGACCCTGTCTTATCCCAAGAATCAATGACGACTGAAATACAACAACAAATACCTGTGGCAGGGTTGCAACGTGTCACTGAAAACCAGCAACAAACGGAAGTGCCAGTAGCAGTGCAGCAACATCTAAATTCAGCTAATTTAGTGGCTAAAAGTAAACAGCTATTTGCACCTAATTTATTAGATAGTTTGTTTATTGGTGATAATTTCTATCCACTAGGTTGGTCGCCAGACGGTGAAAAATTTGCTTATGCGATAGAGCATGGTGAAAAAGGAGGGCGAGAGGCATTTTTAGGTGTATTTATCCAAGATTTAGTGACTGATAAGGTGATGTGGGGGTTGAAAAAATCACCACAGCAGGATGATAATACGATTGAAAAATTCTGGGTGAATAATAATAAAAAAGTGCTCGCGCAATTAGATAAAAACAATATTAAATTAGGCAGTACAGGGCTTGAAATAAAGACGAAGTCGCTTGCCTATAAGGGGGCTGATTTCAGCTATACAGTCAAGGCGAAACAAACAGTTGATGGACAAATCACATCCTATCGTGTGTTATTAAATTCAAATGCCAAAGGTCGTAAGGAAATATCCAAGGCAAATTTAAAAACGGTTAATCGGCAAAAGGGTGACTATGGAAACAAAGAAAAAGTGGCAGTCCTTGGTTATTTTCAAGGAGCCGATAAAGCGCGTGTTGCAACTGTACTGGGGCTAATGGAAACAGGCAGGGAAGGGACACGGGTCATGCGTTATAAAATTATAGGGGCTAGTTTGAAGTATGGAAAATGGCGTTAAGTGAAGGATTAGAGAGTGTTAAAAATTTTATACCAAGATGATTATCTAGTGGCAATCAATAAGCCATCAGGTTTGTTAGTGCATCGCAGTCTAATTGATCGCCATGAAACTGAGTTTGCGATTCAGCAGACACGGGATCAAATAGGTCAATATGTTTATCCTGTTCATCGTTTGGATAAACCAACCTCTGGTATCTTGTTATTTGCTTTAAATGCAGATGTTGCGCGTCAGATTACACAACAGTTTTTTAATAAACAGGTGACAAAGCGTTATTTAGCCGTGGTGCGTGGCTATACGCAGGAGAATGCTAAGATTGATTATCCGCTAAAAGAACAGCTCGATAAAATGACGGATGCTAAGGCGAAGCAGGATAAAGAGGCGCAAGATGCGGTGACTAACTATACCCGTAAAGCAACCGTTGAACTGCCGTTT
>JAGLBQ010000393.1 GCA_023146675.1 Cocleimonas sp.
GCTATTTTTCAACGCTTAACAGATCCATCCAACCAATATTCAGTTAACAATGTACTAAAGGCAGTACGTAAACAAGTTAATATTACCAAGCGTTATGGGATTGATGTGATTGCCTACGAAGGTGGGCAACATTTGGTTGATCATAAAACACATTCGATGAAGCAGGGCGCAACTCCCTTCCTTGTGCGGGCAAATAAAGACATTAGAATGGCGCAATTATATTACCAACTATTAACAGGTTGGAAAAAAGCAGGCGGTAAATTATTTGTCTTATTTTCTGCGCCACGAAAATATACATGGCATGGAAGCTGGGGGATAAAAGAGTATATCAATCAGCCAGCATCGCAAACACCCAAATACCGTGCGGCATTAGCCTTTAAAAGGGGTAAGCCTTGTTGGTGGGCGGGGTGTTCATCTGCCTCTATTGTGCATCATAAAAAACCTGCTAGCATAGCCAAACATTTAGTCTCAGGAATAGAGGCGGTCGCTGAAGCGCCTTTATTAGCTCCGATACATAAGGTTAGAAAATCACATAATCTATGGGCGAAAAGTCAGTTTAGAGAAGCGGCTAATTTAGTGACTGGAGATATTGATGATAAAGAAGACCTCTCTGCAAAATGGCGTTCGAGTTGGGATGATGATCATTTATACGTTTGGGTCGATGTTAATGATGACAAACTTGTTCAAGACTCACCTCACTCTTGGGCTGATGATTCAATAGAAATTTATCTAGATTTGGATAATAGTCGTGGGGAAAAATATGACGGTAACAATGATCTGAAGCTTTCATTTCGGATGAAAGATAAATCTGTTGTCATCGATGGGGTTAAGTCTAGGGTTAACTCTAGAAATATTGCTAATAATATTGGCTTTGTAATGACGGCATTGACTAAAGGCTATCGCTTAGAAGCCGCGATTCCTTGGGATATCTTAAAAGTAAAACCACGTCTTAATCAGCATATTGGTTTTGAAGTACAGGTTAATGATGATGACACGGGTAAGAATCGTGATGGCAAGATAGCTTGGAATGCTAAAGTGGATAAGGCTTGGAAGAATCCGAAGATGTTTGGTAAGTTGGTGTTGAATCATTAAGTATTGAAGAGGTGGTGAAAAGTCTTTTGCTATTCTTCACCTAACAGAAAATAGTTTACATTTTTGTATCCCGTTACAGAATAGGTATGTATTCGTTTATGGCATATCGGAAGTAAGCCTTTAGGGCTTGCTCAAAAAGTTGCAAATTACTCTCACTTTAAATCACTCCCTAGGCTTAATTCAACTCTTCATAACGAATATATATACAAATTATTCGAAACATCAGCACCCACTTCACCATAATTACTAATCACCTGCACTTTATAAAAACGGCTATCATCTTTTATGAAGTAAGTGATAAAGGTAGGTGATTTGTCCGACATTAAGAGAGCTGAAGCCTCCTCCTAGATCTTCTTTAAGTTGCTTAACCAGCGACGCATTGCAATTCTTAATTTTCCAAACGTTATAAGCCATGTACCCAGTGTTTTGTGAACAATCAGGAAACACTCCCCGTTTTCTTTGAAGATTTGTTTTAGTTTCCATAATAGGGTTATTATAGTACTTGTGATTAAAAAAAGAGGCTGTTTTATTGAAGATAGCGCTGTTTTTGTCTTTTTACCCAAAGGGCATTATGTTCTGGAGTGCGTTGCCTACTCTGGATTTTTTCATTGACTTAAATAATTTGAATTGCTGGAAGTAAGTATGGAATTAACACTAAATGGTGAGCCAAAAGAGTTACCAGACGTTATGAGTTTAGATAAAGCAATTGCCCATTGGCAACCAGAAGTGGAGCAATTTGCAGTTGCTGTTAATGGTGAGTTTGTTCCACGCGGAAGCTATGCGGAGACACTACTGAAAGCTAATGATCAGGTGGAGTTATTATCACCCATTGTAGGAGGTTGATATGTGGGAGATCGGAGGCAAGCAATTAAATAGTCGTTTATTTATAGGTTCAGCGCTTTACCCATCGCTAGACATTATGCAACAGTCGGTTAGGGCATCAGAAGCTGATGTTATTACCGTGTCGTTACGTCGTCAAACCAGTGAGTATGGTAATGGCAATGCATTTTGGGAGCATATTAAATCCTTAAATATTAACCTATTGCCGAATACCGCAGGATGTTTTAGTGCTAAAGAAGCAATTACAACTGCACAAATGGCACGTGAGGTTTTTGATACTAACTGGATAAAACTGGAAGTGATTGGTGATGAATACACGCTACAACCTGACCCCTTCCAACTGCTGGATGCAACTAAAGAGTTAATTTCACAAGGTTTCGAGGTGTTTCCTTATTGTACTGATGATTTAGTGTTATGTGATAAATTAGTCAATGCAGGCTGCAATATCTTGATGCCATGGGGTGCGCCAATTGGTACAGGAAAAGGGTTAATGAACCCCTATGCCTTACGCACCTTACGCGCACGTTTTAAAGATATTAATTTATTAGTTGATGCTGGGCTAGGTGCGCCGTCCCATGCAACACAAGCACTAGAGCTGGGTTTTGATGGAGTATTATTGAATACAGCGATTGCAGAAGCACATGACCCTGTGCGTATGGCAGAAGGTTTTCGTGATGGTGTCAGAGCAGGGCGTAACGCCTTTTTAGCAGGTGTTATTCCAGAGAGAGATATGGCTCAGGCTAGTACGC
>JAGLBQ010000394.1 GCA_023146675.1 Cocleimonas sp.
ATGCCAATAGCTGGTTACGGTCAATTCGCCTGCCTAAAACCTTGCTTAAACTAACCCAAGGCTGATCAATCTTCTCACCCGCTAATGCTGGCATATTAATATTTAAACCAATCCCAATCACCACACTTAAACCCGCTCTTTTCTTGGATGACGAGGTGACTGACTCAATTAAAATTCCACCCATTTTCTGCCCCTGCCAGTAAATATCATTTGGCCACTTCACCCCATGATCTGACAAACCTATCTTTTGCAACGCATTAACAATCGACAGACCCACCACAAGACTTAGCAAGGATAGATGTGATGGCATAGTAGCAAAACAAGCATTAATCGATAGATAAATATTCTCCGCATTAGGCGATAACCATTGATTACCGCGCCGCCCTCTTCCTGCCGTTTGCTGCTCAGCAATGCAAACATCACCACAAGTACCATTCTGTTTTAGCCACGTATTGGTAGAATCCACATGATTAAAAATATGGATATTTGGGAACGTCTTTTGACACTCTAAAAAGCGTGGGGTGAAATATTGATTAATTTTTTCTTTATTTAGCTTCATAGGCTATTTTTTTAATATTCTGTCCTAACCCATTTTTAATTCTATAACCCCTGCATATATTGCTGATTAGTCGCTTCCGCAACCATCTCATGCAACTGAAACTCAGACTCCATTTCACCTTTTAACAATCCCTCAAAATACTTAATAAGCTGTTCTTTATCTAATTCTTCTTTAGAACCCGCACCAATATTCGTCAAGTCTATAAAAAACCCATCAAATAAATCCCCTAAATCATTCACAATTTGCATATTTAAAAACTGCTCATGATTATAAATGCTCGGATAACCACCACGTTGCTTATCAATATTAAAAGAAATGCCTTTTATATTTGTAATTGTGGTCGCTTTTTTACAAGTTTGCATGCAACGATCATCAATACTCGGCTTATTACAACCAACAGTTTGCTGGAAAAAACACTGCCGACTCGTCATCATTAAAATTGGATGATAAATACTATAAAATAATTTAAAATTTTCAGGTCGGGATATTTTTCTAATTTGCATCTGATTAATTTCATTAGAAAGAAACGCTCCCGAGCAGTTTAACTCTTCTTTTAGTGTACGTAGCGCATACGAATTAGTGGTATTAAGAAACGGTCCTGCTATCCATTCAATCCCCATTTCATAAGCCTTATAAGCAATGCCTGTATTATTACTCACAATACGCTGTGGCTTAACGTCCTCTAATATTTTCACTGCGGCATCATAATCTTTACCAATTAGCACCGCAGGAAACCAAGGAATTAATCGTGGATGATTCGTTAAAAGCTCACTATAGTTTGACGCACCCTGTTTATAACTTTCAGGCAGTTTAAAATACACATCGGCATCTGTTATATCACAAAGATAACTCTCTTCTTCTTCGCTGATTAACAGTGATAGCGTTGCTGTCTCGTTGGTTTTTGGATGCCTTATCAGCTTAGGCACATCAACAGGAGCGATCAAATCAAGAGAATCATTCAGTAAAAAAGCGAGTTTATTTTTAAGCTGGGTTAGTTCTCGAAAGGGAATACGCAAATCAGCACCAAATTCAGAAAAATCAAAACGATCAATCACACAATCTGCGCTCAAATTCTTAAAACGCTTTTCAAGCATTGCACTCTCTAGCCCTTTGTCACCTGCCGCACTTAATACCGATGCTGACTCCAACACAATAGGAGCCGTATTTTTATCAGCACCTTCTTCCACAGGATCAACAACAATAACCGTAATACGCAAGGGCTGATCAAGCTGTCCTGACAATAGCAATGTCAGTTTACGCTTATCAATACTCAGATGTTTAATCTTATCTTCTAGCGTTGCACCAAGCGCATTTTTATCCTTATAAAGTGTTTTTTTAACCGACTCAATCTTTACAATACTGACCGCATCATTCTTTTTTAGCGCATATTGCACACTATTATCACGCGGATTATCAATAAACATTTCCTTATTCAAGTCAGCTTTTAAAAATGAATTGGTAAAATCACGATTAAACACTTTGCGCAGATTACCATCATTATCCAGCAAACGACCCGTTGCTATAAACCCATCAACCTGCCTACGCCAACTATCAATAACGGTATACACATAATGCGCCCCTTTAATACG
>JAGLBQ010000395.1 GCA_023146675.1 Cocleimonas sp.
GCTATCAAAAAAGGCTTAATTGATAACGATAAAAAACTCTCAAAAGAAGAAAAACTGCGCTTAATTTTATTGCCCAGTTTATCAACACGCGACAAAGTAACGGAGACGTCAGGGCGAGGGGTTGGCATGGATGTCGTGAATCTGGCGGTACAAAATCTGTCGGGTAATATATCCATTGATAGCAGCAAAGATAAAGGCTGTGAAATACGCATACAGGTTCCCCTGACACTATCCGCCGCTAATATCCTACTGGTTGATATTTTAGGTAATACATTAGCTATTCCAAATGCCTCTATTCAACAGGTTTATTATGTAAGCCAAAACAGCATTATAGAAAAAGACAGCAAATTATTTATCGATTACCAACAAAAACAGATTCCACTCTTCGCACTATCAACACTGCTATCTTGGTCAGCCTCAAGGCTTATTAGCGACAAAAGCCTGTCAGTACTCATCATCAAACATCACAGCAAGCACTATGCACTTTATGTTGATCAACTGCTTAAACCGCTCAATGTCACCATTAAAACGCTCAAACCGTGGATGAGTAATATCACAGGTGTTAATGGTGTTTGCCTACTCCCAAATGGTGTAGTAGCCCCCGTGTTAAATTTGTTTGATCTATTACGCACCTCAGTGGAGAGAGCATTAAAAGTACCTATTAATATCACCGACTCTGCAACAATCAATATCAATAAAAATAAAATACTAGTGGTCGATGATTCACTTAGTAACCGCACTGCATTACGCCTAATGCTTGAAGCGCTAGGGCATGAAGTTGGTACTGCGGTTGATGGAGCCGATGCATTGAACCAGCTCGAAAAAACCCCCTTTAAACTGGTTATTACAGACCTAGAAATGCCTAATATGAATGGCTTGGAAATGGTAGAATCACTACGTGTCTGGGCTGAAACAAAGAACCTGCCCGTCATCATGGTAACCTCACGCAGCACCGTAAAACACCGCACGCTGGCAATGCAAGCTGGCATTAACGCGTATTTAATTAAACCTGTTGATAGCAGCACCTTGCAAGCAACAATTAAGCAATATGATACTCCTGAAAAATTAGAGGAGATTGGGAAATAAAATGAAAAGCACAGGACTCTGTTTTTTTGGATTATCAACAAAAGATTTGGACGCCTTTGACCGTGTGATTGAATTTGTCGCTAAAAAGGGCAAAAAATTTCATAAATGTTCGATCGAATCTGCTGCAATTATTATTGTTAATGATGATTCTGATTCAATGGCATTGGCGTTGCAACAACAGCAAGCACAAATTATTATTAGCATTAGTGACAATGATGACTGCGTTATTGGCGATTATAAAATCAAGCGCCCCCTGCTTATCACACGACTAATGCGCGTTTTGGATCAAGCGAGTGGGCAAAATTCTAATTCTGAAAATAATAAAACAACAGAAACACCTCAAGTAGAAGAAGCCATTAACAAGCCTATTGAAAAAGGTGGTTTTCATGCCCTCATTGTGGATGACAGTGCAGCCATTAGAAAACAGCTAGAACTAGAGTTACGCGAGACCACCATCAGCGCTGATTATGCAGATTGTGGCAAAGTAGCTTTAGACAAGATTAATAAAACTCAATATGACCTTATTTTTCTAGACATTATTATGCCCGACATCTATGGTTATGAAGTATGCAAACAGCTACGCAAAAAAGAAAATTATAAAAGAACACCTGTTATTATGCTCAGTGGAAAAACAGAGCCACTCGATGAAGTTGAAGGCATTATCGCAGGCGCAACCACCTATTTGCTAAAACCTGTAAAACATGAAGACTTTCAGAAAACACTCACACGTATTTCTAAATGGCTCCATGATTATGCATAATTACCAATATCGTTATAGATATTGCCTATAGAAAACTAATTAAAAAAATAAGAATCCATGATCGAATTTCTAAATAATGCGCTCACCTTTCCAACTATTTTTTACACAGGTCTTTTAGGACTGGTTGTCATTTACTGGATCAT
>JAGLBQ010000396.1 GCA_023146675.1 Cocleimonas sp.
ATGTATTTTGACGAGGCGGAAACATCTATAGCACCTTCGCAGGCTAGCTTTGAATTTGGGGCTTTACTCAGCATTAATGGTTTAGCAGTTTTGGCTTTGGGGATATTGCCAGGGGGTTTAATGACCATTTGTGTCAGTTCGATACAAGTAATTTTCTAAATAATTAGAAAAAATATCAAATTTTTATATAATATAAAGAGTTGGGTGGTTAATAATATTAATTGTGAGATACAGTCTTAGGTATTGGCTGTATCTTTTTAATATTCAACCTATAAATTGAGTTTGATAATGTGTTATTTAGGGTTAATTTGGATAGAAAAAATAAAACTTGTCAATAGTCGTAGTGTGGGTCTGTATTCCAAAGGTTGCCCATTGCTCGGATATGAACTATTCTACCTGCAATTTACTAGCCAATGAAACGGCATGTATATCTTCCACCAATTATATTGATAGAGTTCTGTTTAAAATTTATTACAGAGAGCTTATTCTAGATATCTATTAATAAACACTAATAAACAAGGCGTTGGAATTTTTATTCTGACTCACTTGGAAAATATAATTACTTTAGGAGTTACAAATGCTGAATAAACGTCATGCTTCAGTTGCGTTATTATCATTATTGATACCTGTTATGGGTGTAGCGGAGGATAGAGTTGATGCAACCGCTACCTTACCTGATGCGAAACCAGGTGAATGTTATGCAAAGGTTATTGTTCCTGCGAAGTTTGAAGTTAAGCCTGAAAAAGTTTTAGTAAAACCAGAGTCAGAGACTGTTGAAATTATTCCTGCTACTTATGATGTATCAGAGAAAAAAGTTTTAATAAAAGAAGCAGCGAAAAGATTAATCGCTGTTCCTGCTGTCTATAAGACCGAGACTAAAGAAATTGAGGTTTCCCCAGCACGTAACGAATGGGTTACCAATATAGGTAGACGTGGAATACCTGCTAGTCCAGCATTGCTAGCAGCAGCAAAGACAAACGGTATTGATCTTGAAAATACGTCAGTCGGTCAGTGTTTTGCAGAGTATTATATTCCTGCAAAATTTGAGAGCAAAGAAAAAGAAGTTCTTGTTAAAGAAGAAGCAGAAGAAATTAAAATCGCTGCAGCTCAGTTCGATAAAGTTGATACTATCGAAACTATCAAAGAAGCATCTAAAAAGAAAGTACTGATAAAAGCTGAGTATGAAGTGATTGAAGAGAAAATTGAGATTGAGCCAGCTAAGGCAGTATGGAAAAAAGGATCAGGTCCAATTTCACGTATCGACAATAGTACTGGCGATATTATGTGTTTAGTTCAAGTGCCTGCTAAATATAAAATTATAAAGAAAACAGTACTAAAGACACCATCAAAAATTGATAGCCTAGATATTGCAGCTGTTACGAAAGCATTTGCTGTTAGTAAATTGGTTAGTGACGCAACATCTGATAAGATTAAAATTTCCGCTGTTTATAATAAAGTTAGTATTACAACAAAAGTTGAAGATGCTAAATTTATTTGGCGTGGTGCAAAAGTTGGTGGGGATGGGAAAGCAACGGGCAATCAAATTTGTCTAAAAGGTATTCCTTCTCAAAAGAAAATTCTTAATAAGCAAGTTGTTGATGTCTCAGCAACAGTTAAAGAAGAAGTTATCCCCGCAGAATATAAAACAGTTAAAGTAAGAAAAGTTGCAACAGAAGCTGAAGAGCGTCGCACTAAGATTGCAGCAGTTTATAAAACCATTGAAAAGCGCACAAGAATATCAAAAGAGCGTTTAGAATGGCGTCGTATTTTATGTCAGACAAATATGAATGCTGATGTAAACAAGCGTATTCAACAAGCACTTAAAGAGGCTGGTTTTTATAATGGTCCAATTGATGGTGGTATTGGTGGCGGCACACTAAAGGCTGTTGAAAAGTACCAACGAGATAAAAACTTGCCAACAGGTGGTTTAACAATTCAAGTACTTGAGTCATTAGGTGTAATGTAATTGCAACTGACTCAGTTTGTTTGAGCAGTTATAGCATTAAAATTACAATATGATTTTAGAAAGGTTGCTTTATGCGACCTTTTTTTATGCAGGAAAATAGGTGAAATTTTAGTCTTCTCTGGCTATTAATAATTCTGCATGAGGTTATAGCAAATTATAAGAATAAATATCAGCCTCGCGGGTGATGCTTCTGATGCAATTCTTGTAAACGTGCTTGTGCCACATGCGTATAAATCTGCGTGGTCGATAAATCACTATGTCCTAATAACAACTGTACCACGCGTAAATCTGCACCATGATTTAAAAGATGTGTGGCAAAGGCATGGCGTAGTGTATGAGGTGATATTTTCTGACTGATATGTGCAATATTGGCGTAATGTTTGATGCGATACCAAAATGCTTGGCGAGTCATACTGCTGCCGCGTTGCGTCAAAAATAGATAATCAGATATGCCTTTACCTTGTATTAGCAATGGGCGAGATTCTAATTGGTAACGCTCAATCCATTCTACCGCTTGATCACCGATTGGTACTAAGCGTTCTTTATTACCTTTACCCATAACCCTTAGTACACCTTGTGGTAAGCCAACTTGTGCAGTTTCCAACGTTACTAATTCAGAGACGCGTAAGCCCGTGGCATAGAGTAATTCAATCATTGCTCGATCACGTAAACCAATAGGGTCATCTAGATTTGGAGCTTCAATGAGTGTATTAACTTGGAGTTCGGAAAGGCTACTAGGTAGCGGGCGACCTAATTTTGGCGCTTCAATTAACGCGCTAGGGTCTTCTGTCAGAGTATTTATGTGTACATGATAACGATAGAAACGCTTTAGGCTAGAAAGCACGCGTGCCATTGTGCTGGCTTTTGCACCCTTTTCGGTGCGTTTGGCAAGATAATCGAGTAAGTGTAATTTATTGGCTAGGAGTAAGCCCTGCACCGCTTTTTTTTGTGTTGTTTCTAGCCATTTGGAAAAGCCTTGTAAATCACGTTGATAAGCATCTAACGTATTTTTACTTAGTCCTCGCTCCACCCAAATAGCGTCTAGAAACTGTTCAATTAAGTCTTCATTAGACACTTACAGCTTGCTAAAATCTATGACAGATTTTTTACCTGACGTAAATGTTTTTATAATCTTTCCTTCAAGGTTTTTGGCTCTTAGATTGATTTTTTTAATACTAGGGAACTGCTTAGTAAAACCAAGGGTGACACTCTCAACTTTTTCACAATCAAAAACATAAGACATTACAAAATCCGTATGCCCTCCAACGCCAACAACATGCACATCATCCTCTTGTTTTTTAGGATGATCATTTTCAGCCAGCATAGTAATAGAAGATTTTCCTTTTTCCTTTTTGTGCGAGTGAATATTTAATATGTCAGAATTCACATAAGACTCAAAGGGTAAACACGCGCCTTTTGGAGAAAATTGAAACAGCACATTAAGGTTATCAACTTCGTATAAGGATGCTTCTGCCTTTAGTGCTCTTGCTTTTTCGGCCTCTGTTTTTGGAGCATGCTCAAAACCTGCAATATCTTTTGCGGGAGCAACGATATTAAAGACCACTTGTCCATCCGCTTTAAGTACAGTGATTTCAAGCTCACCGTGTTTATGAGGTCCATTTAGTCCTTTTGCGATGGTGCTTTGTGCTAATAAAGCACTGACAACAGTTAGAGCGCTAATTGATAATAATTTAGGTAAAGAATTGTTCATTTTCATTATTGTATCTCTATATAATTATGCGGAGTTGGATATTTCCCGCAATGTATTAACAGTAAGCCCTGCAGACTCTGCTATTTGTAATGCTCTTTCTAAACGAGCAGATGCGCTACGCCCCATGCAGCCATGCTCGGGGTCTCCTTCAAATGCAATCAACATAGCGTTAGTCAGTGCTTCATTATCTAAAGTTCCATTGACTAGATGTTGTTGAAGTATATGCACATCAGCAATCACCGCCTTAGCAAAGTCTTGGTGGTTGCTCCAAAGCTCGCTAACGGTTCCACCTGTTTTTAGCCCTGCAATATTGCTGGTAAGAATATAGTAGTTTTTGCGTACTAACTCCATTGTCATCTCTGCTTCAGTGTTAATAATCTCAGCAGGTATATCCAATGCTTGAAAGGCATTAAATAATAGTGGCGCTTGCGTACCATAAAGAGGGGAGGGTATAACGACTTTTACATCTTGTCCTTTTTTCTTTTCAAACCAGACAGAAATAATAGTCGGGGTAGGGAAATCATATTGTTGCCAATCTCTAGGTAATAATTCATTTTGAATGAGCACTAGATTTTTCTGCCAGTTCTTAGGGATTTTAGATAACATGGGATGCAAGTCACTTTCACCTACTGCGATGATAACCGCAGCAGGATTGCTGATATGCTTCGCCTGCTCCTCAATATCCATATCACGCGTGACAGGATAAACAGGATGACCTGTTTTTAATAACCCGCGTGCAAGTACCGAGCCAATTTCGCCAATACCGATAATAACCACTGCTTGATTTATCATTTTTTAATCCTTTCCAAAGAGTCTTTTTAAATGTCCGTTAATCATTTTCCTGATAGTTTAGCTGTTTTTAAAACACGTTTTCATGAAGTTTTAGCAAAGATGTTAATTGCGGATGAATTGGGAGCGTTTATTTTAGTCTTAGCGAATAGTCTGCAAGATGAAACATTGCGCTCACAACTATCGACTCCATTAAAAGAGAAGTTCAAGCAAATAAATATTGAGTTTGAAAAAGGAGAGCTACAGGCGGCTAAAGATGATTATGATGTTTTTTCTGCACTGGTTCAGCTTGGTTTGGAAAACCTTTCAATATGGCAGTCTCGCAAGTTAGCAGCATGGATGTTGGTATATAATCAACCCCTTTCAAGGTAATATTTT
>JAGLBQ010000397.1 GCA_023146675.1 Cocleimonas sp.
AGATTCACCAACCTTATCTGCTGAGATCACCTTTAATTGTTCTTTCCTTAACAAAGCTTCCCCTTTCGACTCTTTCTTTGCACGTAAATAATACCCCCCCATAGCCCCCCCTGCGGTCGTTAATGTCATTAAGCCAAACGTAAATAATTCAATTAGTAGCATTAACGCCCCTGCCCCAATCGCAGCGGCAAAGGTAGCCCCTACTTTAAAATTGGCTTTGCCATGTGTAACTTTTGCTTCTCTAGCAATCTGCTTTTGTGTTTGCTTGACAAGCTTGGTTTTCGCACGTTCTGCATTTATCTGTATCTTTGCTTTTTCTTTTAGATGCTTGTCATTTAGTGTTGCTTTTTCTGCTAAATAAGAGTCTTCGCGTTGTGTCTTTTCTTTGACGTATTCATCCTTAAGGTTAGCAAGCTGATCTTTGCTTTTATCTTTTGCCATGGATTGAAACCAAAAAGAGGCGAAAACACCCACCATGACAACAGGAAAAGCAAGGCGCAACCATGCATAACCCTCCAAATCTGGTGACAAAAAGATCAATACGACAGTTACTGCCTGTACTAAGAATATTCCAATCATAAAACGAAACATAATAATCTGCCCCTTAATTAATTGATATTACATACTATATTATATATTTGCTTACGCTTAACATTAAGATCAAGTCGTCATTATTTTACCCGAATTCCTAATTGCGCCTAATCGCTATATAATAGCGTAATTAATGAATAACTGTGGAAACTCAAAATGCAAACAACAAGTATGAATGTTGATGCCAAAGAAATCGATAAATTTGCAGCCTTAGCACATCGCTGGTGGGATATGGACAGCGAGTTCAAGCCCTTACATGATATTAACCCATTGCGCTTACATTATATTGAGCAAAATTCAGCGGGACTGGAAGGTAAAAAGGTGATAGATATTGGCTGCGGTGGTGGTATTTTGTCTGAAAGTATGGCTCGACAAGGCGCAGAAGTAACAGGCATTGATATGGGTGAAGCACCACTGTCAGTTGCAGAGTTACATAGTCTTGAAACAGGGGTTGATATTAACTATCAACAAATTACCGCAGAAGAAATCGCCGACCAACAAGCAGAACAATACGATATTGTCACCTGTATGGAGATGCTGGAGCATGTTCCTAGCCCTAATTCTGTTATTGCCGCCTGTAGTAAATTAGTCAAACCAGGCGGGCATGTTTTCTTCTCAACCATCAACCGCAACCCTAAAGCATTTGCTTTTGCAATTGTAGGTGCAGAATACATACTTAATATGCTACCTAAAGGTACGCATGAGTATGGGAAATTTATACGCCCATCTGAATTAGAAGCATGGGCAAGACATCAGAGTTTAGAATTAAACGATGTCAGTGGTATGACGTATAATCCACTGTTCAAAAGTTATAAGCTAGGCAACGATGTTGACGTTAACTATCTTATGCATTTTACCAAGAGTACCTAATATGATATTAACACGCCCCAATATTTCACGCATCGCACTACTTTTTACCGCATTATTTCTCTTATCGGCATGCACTAGTGTACGTTATAAAGGGGTGAGTTATGACAACAAGAAAAAACTTACAACCGTTTCTGCGATTTCCTCATCTGAGCAAAATAAAATTCTGGCATTGAAGAAAGCCATTATGACATTAGGTCCTAATATTGACCCACAAGAAGCACATTTTGTCGCACGTGAAGGCGTGATGTACCCAATGGTTTTATCAAATAAATATGGTTTAGTGTCCCCACCCTTGCTACAAAATGTACTGGTTAACTATGGCTATCGTAAAAATGGTTTATGCTGGCAGTGGACACGCGACATGGGTAAGCAGCTAGGTAAAAAACCATTGAAAACATTAGACTTCCATCATGCTGTCGCATTTCGTCGTAATTACTGGAAAGAACACAGCACATTAGTTGTTTCAGCAAAAGGAAAAAAAGTGCGTGATGGTATCGTGCTTGACCCTTGGCGTAATTCTGGCAATTTATACTGGAATTTTGTTAAACGCGATGCTAAATACCCTTGGGTGAAATTTACTAATTAACTCCTCCATCCCCGCAGTTTTAGCGGGGATCTCCTCCTGACCTCCCCTATATTCACTTCTATTTACCCTCAGCTCTAAAACAAAAGGCTAGTTATTACACACAAACAAACCTTTCGTCAGTTATCTACTTTCCTTTATTAGTAGATACACTACTCGCTAATAATATTCAGCTTAAATTCAGCACTCTGTCGATAGAGTGATTTTAATAGGTTTATTGATCTTTTTTTGATCAGTTTTACCTATATCCTTCCGCTATAAACCACCTACAATTATTCTAATAAATATATGACAACAAAGACTAATAACCTATTAAATGGCATTCTCAGCCTGACACTTTTAATTCCATTACCCACACTTATTATCAATACTTACCACAGCTTTCAAGCAGTAGGGCATCTTATAATACTCAATGAGGTATTTCTCGATACAGGCAGCTATATGATTATAGCTGGGCTAGCTTTATTTGCATTTTACCTCTTATATAACAGTCTATACTCCTTGAGTAGTTTCCTTTTACCTCAGTGAGCTTAAAGAGGAGAGTCAAAAAAATAACCCACGGAGTAATTCAGTGGGTTATCTCTTGTTATTTGTTATTGATAACTACTCTTTTGTATCATCCTGATTATCAGAGTTTTCAGCCTCTTCTTCGCCATCTACCCCCTCATCTCCCATCATATTCTCAATAGGAGCAACTTGTACTAGCGACTCGCCTTTGCCAAGTTTAATTAAAGTGACGCCTTGCGTATTACGACTACTCACAGAGATATTTTCTACAGGTGTCCTAACTAAAATACCACCACTTGTTATCAGCATGATTTCATCATCACGGGT
>JAGLBQ010000398.1 GCA_023146675.1 Cocleimonas sp.
GCGGTACGTTTATGCGATGTTATTAACACGCGTTCTGCACCTGACTTTCTTATCTCGTAGCTATCTTTTTTGGGATAATCAATATCAAAGTCATGATGGGCATGTTTAATTACCCCAATACGCAGACCGTGTTGCTTTAATAAGGGGATTAGTTTGCACAGTAGTGTGGTTTTTCCTGTACCACTGTAAGCAGCAAAACCAATTAAAGGGGGGAGTTTTGTATTCATTTGCGTTGCTCCATACGTAATCGTTGTTGTTCGGTATTGATATTGCTAAAAGCATCTGGATTATCAGAAAAATCAGTCGATATATATCCCTGTTGAGTATACCAATGATGAACGCCTCGCTGACCTTGTGTGAGAAACTGATTCAAGTTGTCTTGTAATATAACAGGCAAAAGGGCATAAACGGGTTGTAGTCGATCTCCATTATGCGCGACTGCAATAGTGTTTGATTTATCTTGCAGACTTCTGCTTAAGCGTGAAACAAGATCATTTGGTATTAAAGGCCCATCACAGGGCAGGGTGATTATATAATCGGACTCAACCGCTTGCATAGCGGCAGAGAAGCCCGCGAGAGGACCTTGGTAATCCTGAAGGGTATCATTAATTACTTTATAACCATAAGTGCGATAGGTATCCTGATTGCGGTTTGCATTGATGACTATTGTGCCAACCTGTGATTTGATTCGCTCTAAAATATGCTCAATTAAAGGTTTCCCATTATAAATAACAAGTCCTTTATCCTGCCCGCCTAAACGACTACCTTTACCTCCCGCGAGAATAACAGCGGTGATATTTTGTTTATTGATCATATCTATCGATTATTTCTGAATTGAATATAATAATAAATTCCCGCACCAAGAAACCCACTGTACATACACAGCTTATGTATTTGCTCAAAGCTTAAATATTGCCAAAAAATATTCTGCTGTGTGAATGGATAAAATGGCTCTACATCAGAATGCATCAAACTATCTAAAAGCACATGAGTGTATGTGCCAATAAATGCACTAAGAAAAACAACCCACCACGCAATTTTTATGAGATTGTCCTTTTTGGAAATACCAAAAATAGTTAAGCCAATTTCAGATAAATACTTGCCAGTAAGCCCCGATACGATTGCTAATAAGGTAGCACCAAGATAAGTATGTGAAAAACCATGTAGATGCCCCTCGCCTGTGATAATAACGATCAATGGTTGGAGATCCATAACAATCTGCGCCCAGCCAAATACCATTAGGCTGAAGCTTCCTTGGAGCAGGGCTTTAGTGAGTATTCCTATACCCATATGGAAGGTTGTAAATGGCATTGTTTTTCCAATATTTTAAAAAGTTGTTTTGTTAATGTGTTAAGTGCTGTACTAGTCATCCAGAATGATATTAGCACTTTTCTGGATGACTAGAGTCGTCAATGATACGTTATAAGATTATTTTTTACTCATAGGCCATTTCACCAAAGGTATCGCTTATAGACAGCAACTGTCTGGAGAGGGTGTCTTTTTGTGCTGCTGTAAAACTGCTAATTAACGTTTTCATTAGATCCACCATTACTGCATTATTTTGCAGCTCTAATTGACGCGCTTTACCTGTTAGCACAACATCATCTTTATTCCAAATTTGTTGAAAGCGAGCAGTAAAATTAGGATTGTCTAACTGGCGCAATACACTCATTAATTGTTCATTTTTCTGTTTTTCTGCCTGTAGTTTATAAGTGTTAATATCATGAAATTTATTGCTTTTCGTCTTAATGAGTTGCTGTTGATTACTATTTAGCGTGACACCTAAAAACCGAAACATGGTTTTTGTATCATCTATCATTTCTTGCGTATAGGGATTGTTTTTAGAGTCGAGCACATCTTGCTGGTAGTCATTGTTTAGCGCCTTTTCAATCTGGGATATTTGTTGAGATGTTAATAGCTCTGCAACAGCAACCATTTTATGTGTAAGATGATTGGCTTGCGCAAAATGCGGCATATCGTCAATTTGCTTTAATGCCATACTTAGTTGCGATACAGGGATATTGTCTTGCTTAACAAGATCAGCCAGTCTTGCAAAATTACGTGAATACTCAGGTAATTTATGATGACGATGCCATTGCATAAGTTGCGTTGTATAGTCATCAATCATAGCACTTTGCTGTGGGCTGGGGTGCATGCCTTGTTTGATTTCATCTGCATATTCCGTGCCTAATTCTGCATACAGTTCTTTAAGTGATTCAGGCGAATAGGAGCATGCCGTTAGGTTAACGACAAAGAGTAGTAATAGGAAGTTTTTGATCGTGTTAAACATGTTAGTGTCCTCATTAGTTGATTGGAATAATGACTATAAGAGGTGAAAATGTAGGAATCTGTAGTCGTACTGTTATGTTTTGTTATGGTTGTGATATTTTCAGCGTTGTGTTCTATTTTATGCGCAATATTGTTATCAATATCAGCGCAAAACTCATTAGCTATGAAAATAACAATGAGTCGTTAGTGCGCTAATAATGAAGGCCTTTACGTCAAAT
>JAGLBQ010000399.1 GCA_023146675.1 Cocleimonas sp.
CCTCTTTAAGCCTTACGCTCCCAAGTATCTCGCAAGCCAATGGTGCGGTTAAACACCATTTTATTGTCACTAGAATATTTAGAATCAATAATAAAATACCCTTCACGTTCAAATTGATAATGATCTTGTGCCGAGGCATTCGCTAAACTAATTTCACCTTTGCAGCCTGATAATATGTCTAAGCTATCTGGATTAATAGACTCTAAAAAGTCTTTACCGCCCGCGTCAGGCGCTTCTTCATTAAATAGGCGATCATAAAGTCGTACTTCACAATCAATATTATCGGTTGCTGACACCCAATGAATAACGCCTTTTGCTTTAATTCCATCCGCAGGGTTTTTGCCAACGGTATCCTCTATAATACGCGCATAGACTTCGATAATATTACCTTGGTCATCCTTAATGGCTTCATCTGCTTCAATAATATAACTATTACGCAGTCTGACGCGCTTGCCAATGACGAGGCGCTTATATTTTTTATTGGCAGATTCTCTAAAATCATCCTGATCAATTAATATTTCCCGCCCAAAGGGTAGGGTGCGTGACCCGAGATCATCACGATTCGGGTGTCCTGGTGCGATCATTTCTTCCTTCTTATTGTCTGGATAATTAGTTAAAATAACTTTTAAAGGATGTAATACACACATGGCGCGCTGTGCATTTTCATTCAGATCATTGCGAATAGCATATTCCAGCATACTGACATCGACGACCCCATCGACCCGCGTTACACCCGCCATATCACAGAACTGACGTACTGATTTAGGGGTAAAACCACGACGGCGCATACCTGAAATAGTGGGCATACGGGGATCATCCCAGCCATCCACATGGTTTTCATCAACAAGTTGTTTCAATTTGCGCTTGCTAGTAACAGTATAATTAACATTTAAACGTGAAAATTCATACTGATGCGGTGTAGCAGGGACAGGCAGGTTGTTAATAAACCAATCATAAACAGGGCGATGCTCTTCAAATTCTAATGTACAGACTGAGTGCGAAATACCTTCAATGGCATCACTTTGACCATGTGCGTAGTCATAGGAAGGATAGATACACCATTTATTACCCGTTTGATGGTGCTCCATATTCTTAATGCGATAAATCACAGGATCGCGCATTTGCATATTGGGGTGCGCCATATCAATGCTAACACGCAATGAACACGTACCATCTGCAAACTCTCCTGTGCGCATCTTCTCAAATAGCTCAAGATTTTCGTCAACATCACGGCTTTTATACGGGCTATCTTTGCCCGCTTTGGTTAAATTACCGCGATATTCACGCATTTCATCTTGATTCAAATCACAGATATAGGCTTTTTCATCTTTGATTAAAAGGACAGCCCAGTCATATAATTGTTCAAAATAATCAGAGGTGAAATGTGCATTACCATCCCATTGAAAGCCTAGCCATTGAATATCTTCTTTAATAGAATCAACAAATTCTACCTCTTCTTTAGCTGGGTTGGTATCATCAAAACGTAAATTACAGGTACCATTAAATTGTTTTGCCAAACCAAAATTTAAGCAAATGGATTTTGCATGACCTATATGCAAATAACCATTTGGCTCGGGAGGAAAACGGGTGGTGATATTCTCGACTTTGCCTTCTTTAAGATCTTTTATAATGATTTTTTCGATAAAGTTTAAAGGCTTGTCGGTTGATTTATTATTTTCAGTCATTTTAATTTCTTGATTATTGTTTAGATGAGTCGGTGCGATATTATACCTGTATATTACTTGCAGATTAATGCAAATTTTTAATGTGGACTATTTTGAGAGATAATAGGATATTTTTAGTTGAGCAAGACAGTCTCTAATTTCTTTCAGTATAGTTGTTATCAAAAGAGGAAAATAAATGGCTGAGTTATTAGTCTCGCTAGGTGTATTTACACTGCTGTTTGCGGTATCAGCACTGTTCTTATTCTTGTTAAATTATTTATTCCCATCAACAAAAAACTTACTTCCCAGCGGTTGGGTGCAATGGATGTCTTTTCGTTTTGTTAGTTATTACTTTTTAGCTGCTGTTGTATTGATTTATCTGGGAATGGCATAGTGCTTATCAGTGTCAAGTTGGGAGAAAATAGATTTCCCC
>JAGLBQ010000004.1 GCA_023146675.1 Cocleimonas sp.
TTTGAAACACCATGCCAATATTACGTTTATGCGGGGTCGTGTGGCGAATAGCTTTACCATTTACATAAATTTCACCACTGGTAATATCTTCAAACCCTGCCAGCAACATCAAACAGGTTGTTTTACCAGAGCCCGATGGACCTAGCATAGTGACAAATTCACCTTGTTCTATCTCTAAATTAAGCTCTTTAACGACAAATATTTTACCATCATAACTTTTTTTAACTTTATCGAACTTAACGCAAATATCAGGCATATTCTTCCTTTAAGGAACAGATGTCCTCTAACCGTAGCTTAATTGCTAATGCAAATCAATTGACTCATTCTAAAATTCTCATATCTCATTTGAGATATAAGCCTGTAATTAACAAAGCTGAAAACTATTTTCACCCATTATATTTTGCGAAATAACCCTCCTCTCTTAATAGAATAGAGCCTGTTTGTCTAAACCTATTGGTTCATTTTATCCTTAATTTGTAAGATCAATACATATTCATGTTTATCTTGATTTTCATCCACTAAACCATATCTAATCAGCCTATAGGGGATATATTTATAGGGGAATTAGCACCTCCCCCATTGACTTGATGTATAATATCCCGTTTTTTTATATTTTTTAAGAAGGTCTCTTTATGAGCGCTAGCAAAAATTGTAATGACAGTAGCTGTAGTTTGCCTGATATAGCAAACGAACCCCATTCAGGGCCGAATTCTCCATTAAATTGGGTGGGTATGAGCGAGATTGAAATGCCTATTATTTTAATGAATGGAAAACAAGAACGCATTCAGTCAGTTGCCCGTGTCCAAGCGTATGTTAATTTGACCGACCCTAATAGCAAGGGTATTCATATGTCACGCTTATATATTGCTATTGATGAAATACTCAGTAACGATGCATTAACCCCCGCTCTATTGCGGCAAGTGGTTGAATCATTTGCAGAATCACATAAAGATATTAGTGACTCTGCTTACCTAGAGTGTCGGGTTAACTTTTTTGAACGAAGAAAGTCTTTAAAAAGTGATAATGCAGGCTGGAAGAGTTATAAAGTGCGTCCTATTATTTCCCTACGAAAGGGTGTAATCAGCACCGAACTAAGCGTTGAAGTCCCTTACTCGTCAACCTGTCCCTGCTCCGCCGCATTAGCCCGTGATATTATTCAACAAGGGTTCAAAACACAATTTTCTGAACAAGAAACACTAGACTATAACGTAGTACATGACTGGCTAGGCACAACATCAGGCATCAATGCAACCCCCCATAGTCAACGTAGTGTGGCGCAAGTACGAGTAAAGCTGAATGAAAGTGTTGATAATTTACCTATCTCACACTTGATTGATCAAATTGAAGATGCACTGCAAACACCTGTGCAAGCCGCTGTAAAACGTGAAGATGAGCAAGAATTTGCACGTTTAAATGCAGCTAATCTTATGTTTTGTGAAGATGCTGCCAGACGCTTACAAGCCGCTTTAGCGCAAGATAATACGCTGGATGACTTCTGGATTCGGGTCAATCACATGGAAAGTTTGCATCCACATAATGCCGTTGCGGTGGTGGTTAAGGGCGTAGAAAATGGTTATCGGGATGATCCTCGAGAGTTTCCACTGTAAAATTATCTCTCACTAGGACGCAGAACACACAAAAAAAGATAGAAAATCAACACTTCTATAACCCGACTGTAGCTTAAGCGTAATATGGGAGATCATAGCAACACACCATCCCGTATTACCCTCAACTTCATACGGGAGCCACAAAAAATGCAACCATTTTCATTAGCTACAAAGGGAAATATGCCAATAATAAATAAAAACATCATAGGCAAACCATCTTTACTACTACCTTCAAAAGAACTAATCACTCTCTTACTTTCACTACTTGCCCTAACCCTGTGGCGCTATCACGTCATGTCCAATATGAGCGACAGCACCACTAGCTTATATATAGATGAAGCACAGTACTGGTTTTGGTCACAACATATTGATTTGGGCTTCTACTCCAAACCACCTGTTATTGCGTTAATAATCACAGCAACCACTTCCGTCTGTGGCGATAGTGAAACCTGTATTCGTGTCGGTAGCCTGATAATTTACCCCTTAACCACCCTATTGCTATATTTCAGCGCAACCTTTTTATTTAATCGTCGCATTGGACTCGTTAGCGCATTAGTCTTTATAACACTGCCTGCGGTTAGCCTTTCATCATTGGTAATCTCCACTGACATTGCATTATTCTTCTTTTGGACATTGGCTTTTTATGGATTTATCCGTGCCTTAGATTCAAACGCATGGCATTGGTGGTTATTAATGGGCTTTGCGGGCGGCATGGG
>JAGLBQ010000040.1 GCA_023146675.1 Cocleimonas sp.
ATTACTAAAATGATTACCGCACTGTTAGATAATTACCCTGATGATGGCGAGGTAGAGGAAGAAATTGATACGTACCTTGATACCATTCGCATTGCCTTTATTGGTCGTCCGAATGTGGGTAAATCAACGCTAATAAATCGCATGATGGGCGAAGAGCGCGTGGTGGCTTTTGATGAACCAGGTACTACCCGTGATAGTATTTTTGTTCCTTTTGAGCGTGATGGAGAGAAATATACACTCATTGATACCGCAGGTGTACGTCGTCGTAGCAAGGTCAATGAAGCCATAGAAAAATTCAGTATTATCAAAACCCTTGATGCGATTGAAAAGTCTCATGTCGTGATTATGTTACTGGATGCACATGAAACCATTACTGACCAAGATGCACATTTACTCGGTTTAGTGCTGGATGCAGGTCGTTCTCTGGTCTTGGCTATTAATAAATGGGATGGCCTAGACGAGTATGCGCGGGATCAAATCAAAACCAAACTAGAAGTAAAACTACCCTTTTTAGACTTTGCAGATCGTCATTTTATCTCTGCACTTCATGGTACAGGGGTTGGGCATTTATTTGAATCCGTCGATAAAGCCTATGAATCATCTATGCTGAAAGTCTCAACCGCCCGTATGACAAAAATGCTGGAAACGGCTGTTCAAGCACATCAATTACCGATCAATAGCGGACGACGCATTAAACTACGTTATGCGCATCAAGGGGGCAGTAATCCATTCACCATTGTTATTCACGGCAACCAAACAAAGCGTATTGCTAATAGCTATAAACGCTATTTAATGAATTATTTTCGTGAAACACTAAAGCTGGAAGGTACGCAGGTTCGGATTGAATTTAAAACAGGTGATAACCCCTTTGATGGACCGAAAAAACGTGCGCGAATTTCTAAATCTCAGGAATATCGCCTCAAGCTCAAGTCACCGCATAAAACGTCATTGAAAAATAGAAAACGAAAATAGTAAGAAAATCAAATAGATTTGGACTAAACTTCTGATTCGATTGTCTTGGTATATTAATATGCCCCTTGGTACAAAAAATAGGTATAAAGTTAAATGAACCCCACTACTTTTTCATCTCTCTTTTTACGATCACTTGCTTCAATCATTATTTTATTATTAGCATCACTCACTAGCGTCAACCTCCATGCCGCAGGCAAGCCCCTACTCGGTATTAATACCAATGAGGTGATGCAGGTTGATTCTAGCGTGCCTTTTATTAATCTCTTTAAACAGGCATTACCTTTTACTGAATCCCACAAGTTAACGCGAGGCAATATTGCTTATGACCACGATGGCTGGCCTCGCAATCTAAATGGTGGCATTGCAGGAACCAATCTAATTCATTGGTTACCTGCGGGTACTATCCCTGACGGCAATTATACCGTTTTATATGAGGGTGAAGGCACGCTGAAATATAGTGATGATGCAAAACTTGTTAGCAAGACACCTGGCAGAGAAATTATTCAAATTCGCGCAGGCGCGGATAAGTTTTTTAAAGTCACACTAAGCATTATTAAAAGTAACCCAAAAAACTATTTACGCAATATACGCCTGCTTCCTCCAGGTGGTATTTGTGCGAACAATCCTTATAAACGCGTTCCAAGTGCGCGCTCTTGTCATGGTAATTACCTCGCCTTTGAAAAGCATTACAATGAAATATTATTCAACCCTGATTATTTAAGTTTTATGCGCAACTTCAGGGTGATACGTTTTATGAATATGTCAGGCATTACCCGCAATCCAATAACCTCATGGAATCGTATGCCACACATGACACAAGCAACATGGGCAGGCAAAGAAGGTCTACGTGGCGCGCCATTGGAAGTGATGGTCAAACTTGCTAATAAACTCAATGCACATCCTTGGTTTAATATTCCCCATGCAGCGGATAATAATTTGGTACGCCAATATGCAACCTATGTAAAAAAACATCTACGTCCTCACTTAAAGCCCTATATTGAATACACCAATGAAACATGGAATAACGCATTCAGCCAAGCTCGGTACACCAAAACAATGGGCATGAAACAACGCCTTGATAAAGACAGAGCACATGCAGGGCATAAGTTTTACGCCAAACGTAGCGTTGAAATAATGCGTATCTGGGAGCAAGTTTATGGAGGACATCAACGATTTACCCGCGTATTGGGTGGTTTTGCCGCTAGTATCAACATGACCGATATATTATTAAAGTACAATAATACCTATAAACACATTGATGCCTTTGCCATAGCCCCCTATTTCTACGTGCATTACCCGATGCTAAAACAAGTTCGCTCAGTGCCTGATGTCTTTAAGTTACTCAGAGATCCTAAAAACCCCTACTCTCTGCAAAATATCTACACAAGACTTGAAAAGCAAATGGCAGTAGCAAAAAAGTACAAAGTGAAATTAATTGCTTATGAAGGGGGGCAACATCTTCTCGCCCCAGGTACACGCTCAACACGTGACCATCCAAACCCCTATTTGATCGGAGCAAACCGCGCACACCCAATGGAGAAAATGTATATTGAATTTTTGCAGAATTGGGGACGCATTACAGGCAATGGCTTAATGACCTTATTCTCAGCACCTAAAACGTATCAGTTTTATGGTAGTTGGGGGCTTAAAGAACATATAAACCAACCTGATAATAAAGCACCTAAGTATCAAGCCGTAAAACGCTTTTTTTAATAGACTGAGAATGAGGCGTTGCATGCAACGTCTCAGAATAGAAATTTGATGAAAACACGATAACTATTATTTTTAAATTTTTTCGTATTTTTCTGGCTCTTTTTTACATCCCACTACTAAAACGATCAGTGTCAGCAACACCACTCTCTCGCACTTGTTTTAATGCCTGAGCATATTGATGCAAAATTCCTAATGTCCAGTCGATACGCTCTCTAAAATAGCCATCAGCAGATTCATCATTATCTTCTGCTTTTTCATTTAATACCGATTCGACATTGCGAATAATTAAATGCTCTGGGATATAACAAATGCGATTGTTTTTATAGCTACTCATACGCAGTTCTGCTACAAGATAAGAGCCACCATCCACGGATGATACGCTGACAATTAAAGCAGGTTTGTGCGATAGCTCATGCTTCCACATTAAAAAGAAGTTCTTTAAACCCGCGGGGACTTGCCCATGATATTCAGGCGCAATAAAAATAAAGGCATCACTTGCGCTGAGTTCTTTTGAAATAGGTTCTAAACGATCTTTCCACTCCTGATCACCTTGCCAAATACTCTCATCCCACAACGGTAGCGGATTACCTGCTAAATTATACAGATAGGTTTCCGTTGCCTGCTGGTTGCTTAGCACCGTTGTTTCTATGTATTTTGCTACTTTAAAACTTTGTGAATTATGGCGAGGGCTACCGCTAATAATGGCTATTTTCATTGATTAATCCTTATGTTCCGCAGAATGTTTGCTGTACAACTTCTTCTGGCTTGGGTGGTAATTGGTATTGTTCTTTATCAGGTTGCAGAGTATAGGGTGTTTGTAACACTTGGTGAAGTGCGTGAAAAACACTAAAATCCTGATGATCCTCAGCAGCCCGTATAGCCGCTTCAACTTGATGATTACGTGGAATATAAACAGGGTTTGCACTGCGCATAATCGCTTTTCTTTCTTTTTCAGTACCATTTTCCAATACACAGCGCTGTTGCCATTTTTCTAACCATTTAGCTAGCTTTTCTGGTTGAGTAAATAATGCCATTAGTTGTGCTTGTTTATCATCTTGCGATAGATAGAAAAAAACTAAGGTGAAATCTGCTTGGTCTTGATGCATTAAATCGAGCAATTCCTGAGTGAGTTCTTGATCTTGCGGATACACTTCTAATAATCCTAACTTACGGCGCATTCCTGCTAACCAATAATCTTTATAACGCTTGCTATAATCATTTAAAATATCCTCAGCTTGTTTAACCGCTGCTTTTACGTCCTTATCTTCATCACCTGTATCATCACTGAATAAGGGCAACAAAGCTTCTGCAAGGCGTGTTAAATTCCACTGTCCAATTGTTGCTTGATTATGATAAGCATAACGAGCCTGTCGATCAATAGAGCTAAAGACTTGTTGATAATGAAAACCATCCATAAAGGCACAAGGACCATAATCAATCGTTTCGCCTACTATCGACATATTATCTGTATTCATAACACCGTGAATAAAACCAATATTCATCCAACTCGCAATTAGTTTTGCTTGTCGATCCACAATGCCACTAAATAAGGCGATATAACGATTCTCTTCCTGTTTTGCATTAGGATAGTGATGCTCTATTTCATAGTCCGCTAATTGCTGAATACTGCTCAGATCATTGCGGGCTGAAAAATATTCAAACGTTCCCACTCTGACAAACCCTTTAGCGACTCGCATTAAAATACCACCTGCAACCAATTGATCACGCGCGACCTCCTCTCCTGTTGTCACCGCCGCTAATGCACGAGTGGTTGCGATACCCAATTGATGCATGGCTTCGCTCAGTAAATATTCACGTAAAACAGGTCCTAAAGCAGAGCGCCCATCTCCACCTCGGGAAAAAGGTGTCCTACCTGATCCTTTAAGCTGAATAAAATAGCGTGTTTGATCGGCAGCAATGACCTCACCTAAAAGAATGGCACGCCCATCGCCAAGTTGAGAGTTAAAATGTCCAAACTGATGCCCTGCATAAGTCATTGCAATGGGTTGGAAGCCTTCTAAAAGGGTATTGCCTGCTAATACCTCTTGTTGCCTCTCTAAGTGTAAATCCTCTAGCCCTAGAAAATCCGCCAGCGTCTGATTAAATTGAATTAAATCAGGGTTAGCAACAGGTGTTGGATTGCATTCACGGTAGAATGTTGATGCTAATTTGGCATAACTATTATCAAAAAGTAAGATTGTCATTAATCATTTAATTCCATGCCAATAATACCACCTAAGCCACAATAACCTGCTGGATTCTTTGCAAGGTACTGTTGATGATCATCTTCGGCATAATAAAAGGGCGTTGCCATGCTGATCTCTGTGCTAATAGAGCCATATCCAGCCTCTGTTAGAACACGTTGATAGCGTATTTTTGATGCCTGTGCCTGTTGGTATTGTGCTTCTGTAGTACAATAAATCCCTGAGCGATATTGCGTTCCTTTGTCATTGCCCTGACGCATTCCTTGGGTTGGATTGTGCCCTTCCCAGAAGTTTTTTAATAGTGTCTCAATGCCAATTTGATGGGGATTATAAGCAATGAGTACCACTTCATTATGCCCAGTTTGTCCTGAACAAACTTCTTGATAACTTGGATTAGGCGTATGACCTGCGCTATAACCAACCGCTGTTGAATAAACCCCATCAAGTTGCCAAAAGCTTTTTTCAGCACCCCAAAAACACCCCATACCAACCCTAATTATTTCAATTCCATCAGGGAAAGGGGCTTGAATAGGATGCTGATGGACAAAATGTTGATTCGTGACAAGCATTGCAATCTCTCGACCTGCTAGCGCTTGTTTCTTGTTCGGTAAAATATTAGATTTTGTAAACATTGTTTTAATACCGCTCCATGCTAGGTTCAATTTCCAATGCCCATTCATCAATCCCCCCTGCTAAATTAATTGCATTCATTAGCCCTTGCTGATGTAAAAACTCAACCACCATACGGCTACGTGTTCCATAATGGCAAAAGACAACAATCTGCTTATCTTGAGGCAAAGTCGTCCAACTTGATGGGATTTGGTGCATACGAATATGCACTGTATCAGGGAAAGTACATATCATCGTTTCTTCTGTTTCGCGTATATCTAGAAGCAAATAGATTTGATTGCTATTGCGTAGCGCTAACAAATCTGAAACAGAAAGTTCAGCAGAGCTGGGATTCATATAAGGTGACTATTGATAAAAAATGCCACCATAACAGAAACTCAGATTACTCCCTTATATCAGTATTAAGTATAGGGAATGAAATGATTTGAATTAGCTGGATTCGAGTCATAAGTGCATAATCCAGAAAATTCATAATCATTCAGTAGGTTGGTTAAGAACGATTAAGAATTTTCTGACTAAACAAAGGATTAAGTGATAAGTAAAATCAACCATTACCCTAACATATTGATTGTAAACAAATAGAATTATGCACTTATTATTCGAATTCAGGCCCTAAGATTTATAGGGGATACGAAATAAGCCTACTGTAAACGCAGATACTCCAAATAACCTTGAATAAAAACTGCATTTTCAGATGCTTTTGCAGTATCAAGACGTTGCTGAGCATCTAGTTTACTAATGATATTTGCACTTTGTGTAATCACTGATTCAACTTGCTCCTGATCAAAAATCTGCACTACCAGCGCAAGTTCATCTTTTTCTGCACTAAGTAAGGTAGGAACAAGCTCATTTTCAGCTATGGGCGATGCTGGATTCAACAAATCAGCAACTAAGGATGAATCCAACAAGGCAAAATGTGCCTTACGCGCCTCCTCTTCCTGATCCAACTCCTGTTGCGCATGATCATCATCTCCCGCACCTTTACGCACTGACAGCATAATAATGCCTAACAATTTAATAATACCCTCTCGCACTTTAGCCTGATCATCACCAACGGCTGACGACTGCTCATATAATTTATCCAATTGATCTTTTAAACCAAGTACCACATCACTTTCTTCATTACCTTTTAGTGCAACTGTTTGTTCCAGTGTTTCCTTAAATATCTGCATAAACTGCACAATAATATCGTGATCCTGCCGCTGCGCTTCTTCTAAGGTATCATCATTTAATTCGGGTGAATCAGTAAATAATGGATTATCAATTTTGCGTAATAAATGTCGCTCGAAAGAACCAGGGTTGTCGCTTGGCTTAAAAATCATGCTGTTTATACCTACAAAAAATTAAGTTGATCATGCTAACATAGTGCACTGTTTTCTAAAATAACCCCACGAAGATCACGAAGATATAGTTATGACACTACAACAAGCCATTCAAAAAGTAATCGATAATAAAAATCTCAGTGCAGATGAAATGACATCTGTGATGCAATTAATAATGGGTGGCGAAGCCTCTGCTGCACAGATTGGCGGTTTTTTAATTGGCTTAAGGATGAAAGGTGAAACGGTTGATGAAATCACCTCTGCCGCAGCCGTTATGCGCGATTTGGCAACCCCTGTTGATCTTAAAGCAGATCATTTAGTTGATATTGTTGGCACGGGTGGCGATGGTAGTAGTACTTTTAATATTTCTACTGCAAGCTGTTTTGTGGTTGCGGCGGCGGGTGGGCATGTTGCTAAACATGGTAATCGTTCTGTTTCCAGTAAATCAGGCGCTGCTGATGTATTGGAAGCTGCTGGCGTTAATTTATCGGTATCACCCGAAGATGTGAAAGCGTGTGTTGAAGATATTGGCGTAGGCTTTATGTTTGCCCCCATGCATCATAGTGCCATGAAACACGCGATTGGAGCACGCAAAGAAATGGCGGTACGCACTATTTTTAATCTGCTCGGTCCATTAACTAACCCTGCAGGAACACCCAACCAGCTATTAGGTGTCTATAGTCGTGAATGGGTGAGACCCTTAGCAGACGTGCTAAATAAACTAGGTAGCCATCATGTCATGGTAGTTCATGCAGAAGATGGCTTGGATGAAATTAGTATGGCGGCACCTACTTTTGTAGCTGAGTTAAACAATGGTGAAGTAAAAGAATACACAATCAAGCCAGAAGATTTTGGACTTATTACACAATCATTAGATAGTGTACGTGTTGAAGACCCCGCTGAAAGTTTAGCAATGCTACAAGATGTGCTTGATAATAAAGAAGGTACTGCCCGAGATATTGTTGCTTTGAATGCTGGCGCCGCCATTTATGTAGCAGGCTTAGCTGACTCTCTTCAAGAAGGGGTTGAAAAAGCGCTTGACGTGATTGCTTCTGGAAAGGCTGGTGAAAAATTAATCGCTTTAGTTGCAAAAACTAACGCATAAAAAACAATACTTATACCCTGCATGAAACTCAGCAAGTCTAAACGCAAACCGTGCAATTTTCACGGTAGATTTCACCCACCTACTCGACAATTAATATGAGCAATAACACACCCGATATCCTAAAAAAAATAGTTAAACGTAAATACGAAGAAATAGCCGAACGAGAAGCGATTAAAAGCATTGATCAATTAAAAGAAGAAGCAACAAGCGCATCCCCCATACGCCCTTTTGTTGGCGCTATGCAAGCGAACCTAGCGGCTAATAAATCAGCCGTCATTTCTGAAATTAAAAAAGCATCTCCTAGCAAAGGCGTGATGCGAGAAAACTTCATTCCAGCAGAGATTGCAAAAAGCTATGAAAAAGCAGGTGCGTGTTGTCTGTCAGTACTGACAGATAAAGATTTTTTCCAAGGTTCAGAAGATTATTTACAACAAGCCCGAGCTGCCTGCGCCCTCCCCGTTATTCGTAAAGATTTTATTCTAGAGCCTTATCAGGTTTATGAAGCCCGAGCAATGGGAGCAGATTGTATTTTATTGATTGTTGCTATTCTTGATGATGAAAATTTACAAAGCTTATACACCTTGGCGTGTGAACTGGGAATGGATGTATTAATAGAAGCACATGGTAAAGAAGAGTTACTACGCGCATTACCACTGGGCGCAACATTAGTGGGTATTAATAATCGCAATTTGCGTAATTTTGACACCAGCCTTGATACCACTATTGATTTATTACCACTCATTCCAGAAAATCGCATTGTGGTAACAGAAAGCGGCATACATTCTGTTGATGACGTGGCTAAAATGCGCACACATAATATTAATTCATTCCTAGTGGGCGAAGCCTTTATGCGTGCTGATGATCCTGGGTCTGAGCTAGATAAACTCTTTTTTGCTTAAAAAAAGACGTCTCATAAAGATATAAAACTACTAACAAAAGATAAAAACGTTTACTTACTCTGCATGCAAAATGAATATCCCTCAACTATAAACACTATTTATGAAACAATACCTAGATTTAATGCGCCATGTATTCGAAAACGGCACTATTAAAGAAGACCGTACTGGAACTGGCACAAAATCCGTCTTTGGATATCAATCCCGCTACGATCTAAGTGCAGGGTTTCCTGTTATCACCACTAAAAAGCTACACTTACGCTCCATTATCCACGAACTACTATGGTTTTTAAAAGGTGATACCAATATCCAATACCTAAAAGACAATAAAGTACGCATCTGGGATGAGTGGGCGGATGAAAAGGGAGATTTAGGTCCTATTTATGGCTATCAATGGCGTTCATGGCCAACCCCTAACGGTGACCATATTGATCAAATCAATCAAGTCATTGAGCAAATCAAAAACAATCCTGATTCGCGTCGCATTATTGTTAGCGCATGGAATGTTGCTGAAATAGAAAATATGGCACTTCCCCCCTGTCATGCCTTTTTTCAGTTTTATGTTGCTGATGGCAAACTATCCTGTCAGCTTTATCAACGCAGTGCTGATATTTTTCT
>JAGLBQ010000400.1 GCA_023146675.1 Cocleimonas sp.
CCCGAAAAAGTTGCAATGTTATTAGGGCAAGATAAGCATAATCTGTTAGAGGGTGTTGAAGCACCTGAACCCTTTGTTGATATAACGGATATTGAAACACTTGATGATGTGCTTGATGCTGACCCGTTGGGTTTATTGGGTGGAGCTAATGCGGGGGCTGGTGAAGGCGAAGAAGCTGATATTTTTGATTTATCTAACTTGCCTTCTAAATCACGCGCGCTAACGGACTACATGGCTAAGCGTAAGCCGTGTAAGGACTTTGCAAATTATATTGACCAACTAATCACGGTTCAGCAGGAGCTTAAAGAGAATAAAAGAAAGTTGATTGTTTTTACCGATAAGGGTGAAGCACTGGTTGCAGGTAATTATTATATTTTAGGTGGGGTTCTTTTATATTTAGAGAGCATTGATATTAGCTCTCTTGAAAAAACGATTGAAGGCAAACGATTTAGAAAAGACGGTAGAACTCGCTGTATTTTTGAGAATGGTACAGAATCAAATATGCTTTATCGCTCACTGGCTAAGGCTCTTTATCATGGTGGTAAGATTGTTACCCAAACAGAAGAGCAAATTAATGAAGAGTTTCAGAAAAATTTAGGTGTAATCAAAAAAGAAGATGACTTGGCGGGATATATTTATATCTTAAAATCATTAAGTGATGATGCAGGAATTCAAAACTTACAGAACTTATATAAAGTGGGGTTCTCAACTACAACGGTTAAAAAGCGTATAGCCAATGCAGAAAATGAGCCGACTTATCTAATGTCACCCGTAAAGCTTGTTGCTGAATATGAAGCTTATAATATGAATACCCAAAAGTTTGAAAAGCTACTTCATTGTTTTTTTGCTGAAGTATGTTTGGATTTACAGGTAGCGGATAATAAGGGCAGAATGCACCAACCCCGTGAATGGTTTATTGCACCGCTTGATGTAATTAATCGTGCTATTGAGTTGATAGTATCAGGGCAGGTTCAGCATTATCGGTATGATGATGTGGCTAAAGATATTGTGGCTGTTTAAGTTAAAATTTAGCCAAAATGAGGACGAAGGTTCGTGAGATAAAATAGGGTGACTTTTCGTTTTAGTAACACTGATAGTAACACTGAGAAATTATTAGAAACGCTAAAGATAATTAAATCAATAGGATATGAGTAGAAGACAGTTCCCGCCGCCCCACCATTTTTTAGTTCGCACCAATACAAAATCACCCTAAAACTCGCATTCCAGCGGGTTTTTTTATGCCTAAAGCATTTGTAATATTTTGCCCTAATTCGCCTCAACTCGCGCTGAAATGTGGATAGTAGATATCACGTTTATCTACATACATAAGAAAGGATTGGCTCTTTCTCCTTTAGAGTAAAAGCTAAACATTTTAAAAACAATGAGTTATGATGTTTACCCACTTCATAATCCTCAAAAAAATGACCATAGTATCAGTCCCTAATATACGGATGGTGGGCGGCTCTACCTATTTTCTATAAACTCTTAGCTTCCCTCAATATAAATTGGTAAATAGCAAGGGTAAGTATTGGCGGTATAGTTATAGTTTCCAAAAAAAGCAAAAACCTATTTCTTTCATCACTGTTCCACGATTAACTGTCCTCGGAACTAACAGAGTACTAAGCCTCTTCAGAAAACTTAGTAGCGACCTTCCCGTTATTAGTACATTTTGAGTAGCCCTTTAAAAAAACTGTTTATAACGGATTCTGTTGAT
>JAGLBQ010000401.1 GCA_023146675.1 Cocleimonas sp.
CCCTATGAAATTACTGAGTGTCCCGCTTTAAGTTGGTAGCCGTTATGTGTCAATTTAAATTGATTGTTATGTTTTATTTTTGTTTTGGGTAATATTTAACACCCTTTAGCAATTCAAAATCTATATCTTGCGTCCAGATCAGGGCATTATATTTTTGCCCAGTCGCGTAAATAATACTGTCAGCAAGAGGTAACTTATGGTCAACACCATATTTTGCAGCATCAATAGCTAATGAACAATCTAATGGAACAACTCGCCCTTGTTCCATATGCGCTACTGCCTGTAGAGCCTTACCTTCACCACGTTGACGCAAAACAAATTTAAAAACTTCTGTAATTGTAATACTAGGAATCAGTAATTTATCAATATCTTCTATTGGCGCAGAAAAGATATCTGAATTCTTATCTCCCGCAAAATATGACAACCATGCAGATGAGTCTACTACATTCATACTCTATCACTATCTCTAGAGACATTTGTATCGATACCCTCCAGAAAACCTTTCATTTCTTTCATAGACTTAATGGGAATAAGCTCTATACGATCACGAAAAGTTAGCATTTGTATTTTTTGGCCTGAAATTATTCCCATAGATTCCCTAACATCTTTTGGAATAACGACTTGAAATTTAGGAGAAACAGTTACTGCCGTCATAATATTACCATATCGATATGCAATTGGTATTACCATATCTAAATCGATTGAATTTATCAAGAAAAATAACGTATGGAAACTTTTTCATTTACAGCTAGAGAACTGAATTCAGTGCTCCTTAACGTGCTACTAACTGAAAAATATTATTATTTTTTTATTTCCCTCTGATTATTCAAAAGCTTATTCTAACTCATGATACCTTATTCACTGGAAATTGCCTTTGTAAGATTTGTATGGATTACCAAAACCTATAGCACTACTTTTGAATGACAGATCTTTTTTTTTTCATCTATCGGAGAAAACTATCTTTAGTTTCCTAACACGCTTCCCATATGAAAGTTAAATGACCTCCGGCAGAGCCGGAGGCTTATTAGATGACGCCCCCAAGGGGCTTGTATTTTTCGCCTAAGGGCGAATCACATCTTGAACTTCATTTGCTCAAAATGTGTGTCATTCTTTTCTTGATCTTTAATGTACTGGATTACCATTTCCTCATCTAAACCCACTGTTGATACAAAGTACCCTCTAGCCCAAAAATTTTCTCCTCGGAAGTTTCTCTGCTTTCCTCGAAACTGACGAGCTATAGTAATTGCACTCTTTCCTTTTAAGTAACCAACTACATTACAAACAGCTTCCTTTGGCGGAATACTTATACACATATGAACATGGTCAACCATCAAATGTCCTTCTACTATCTCTACCTTTCTTCGTTTTGCTAATTCATGAAATATCGTTCCTAATTCTTTTCGTAATTGTCCATAAATAAGTTTTTGACGACATTTAGGGATAAATACAACATGGTATTTGCAGTCCCAACGGGTATGAGTCAAACTTTTATAGTCTCGCATAGATTACTCCTTTCTGTTCTTAGTCGAA
>JAGLBQ010000402.1 GCA_023146675.1 Cocleimonas sp.
AAGCGAAAGCTGATTGATGGGCATTGTTGCATTGTATCTTCGCTGACTAAAATCAAAATGCCATAGTGTTTTGTTAGGTTTTCCAGTCGTGAACCTAGATTGACTGCATCGCCTAGGACGGTATAGGCGCGTCGATAGGTTGATCCCATATCGCCCACATTCATTTCACCTGAGTGTATTCCTATCCCTGCTTTTATCGTTTGGGTTATTCCTAATGCTTGAAATTCATGTTGCATTGCGATGGTTTTATCGCGCATTTTTAATGCCGCTAAGACTGCATTTTCAGCATGATGTGGATCGTTGAGTGGCGCGCCCCAAAATGCCATGACCATATCACCGATGTATTTATCTATTGTGCCTTGTTGTTTGAAAATAATTTCGGTAACTGGGGTCAGGTAATGATTAAGAAATTGTTTTAACTGTTGTGTACTTAAACCTTCTGAAATGGCAGTAAAATTACGAATATCTGAAAATAACACACTCATTTCGCGGCGTTCTCCATCCATATTAGCGGCTTTGCTATTCTCCAGTAGACGATCAATATGTTCTTCAGGCACGTATTGACCAAACATGTCATGAATACGTTGGCGTTGATTGTGTTCACGCATGAGTCGGTGTAGCACAAAAACAGCACTAGTGAGTACCACCAATAGCAGAGGCAAGATAATATCAAGATTGATGCGTAATACAGTCCATAGCCAGAGGTTAAAACCAATTACTATGCCAAATAAACTAATGCCAGTAATAATCAAACCGAGAGGACGAAATAGAGGAAAGAGCAAGATCATAATGAGGCTAAGTACACAAAGCAGTGTAATGATAGCACCCTCTTTCCATTCGGGAGAATAGGGAATTAGATCAGGGTTTAGTAGCGCATGAATTATGGTGGCTTGAATTTCTACACCAGGGTGGCTGGTTTGTAGGGGAGTCGTTTTTAAATCATATAATGCCTGTGCGGAGGTGCCAATCACCACAATGCTATCAGTTAAATCAGGAATTTTTTTATGATGCAATACATCGCTTGCGGATATATACGTAAATGTTTTAGCCTTGCCAAGATAGGGAATTAGAATACGTCCATTGGCATCGGTGCGTATTTTTTGCCCTCCGATAACGACATGGGTAATGGCTAGTACATTAGCCACTTTCTCACTTTTTAAGAGGATGGCTTCGTTATCTGCGCCTAGATAACGCTTCGCAACCTCCACCGCAAGTGAGCTATAGAGTTGCTGTTTATATTCTAAAACAAGAGCAGCTTTACGCACGACGCCATCATCATCAGGACTAACCGTAAAAAAGCCATTTTGTGCTGCGGATTGTGAAAACAATGGCAGATTAGCGCTATAACCTTGCATACCAAGGCTGCTGAGTTTGTTTATTGGGGCGTTGCTTTGTATAAGTGTTGGTTTTATCCAGCCTTTGCTAAAGGATGAGGTTGGCTTAAAAAAATACCCTAACACCACGTTTTTATTTTTTAGGGTATTGGCGAGCTGTTGGTCTGCATCAAGTTGCTCCCTAATGCTCTTTAAAGTGGTTAATAACTCAGGATTTTGTTGTGCTAATGCTTGGGTAACAAGGTCTACAGGGTTTTTTTCGGCTTCTGCGAGGGTGATATCCAGCGCAATAACAGAGGTCTTTGCCTTATGTAGCGCATCAACTAATGAAGCCAGTTTGGTACGACTCCACGGCCAGCGTCCTTCCTGTTCTAGACTGGCTTCATCAATATCAATTATAAAAATAGGCGGAAAGTCGCTAGGTACTTTTTTTGTCGTGGCACGTAAACGCAGATCATAGATGATTGCATTTAAACGCTGTAGAAGGGCTTGTCCTACGGGGATTTTTTCTAGATAGAGTAAGCTGGTTAACACAAATAGAGTGACCGCTATTATTAGGGGAGCAAGAGTGTGTTTATAATATTTAGCCATTTGATAATAGTTTAGTTTGTTTTTATAGAGATACTCTATAAAAAACATGAGATTGTTGATTGCTTTAATGTGTGGGGTGAGTCTTCCCTTTCAAAGGGAAAATCCAATCTATATTAACTTTTTTAATAAATCTTAAGTTAATAAAAATCATTTCATCAATATAAAATATATTTATGATCGAAACTAGTTATTTTTAATTGAATATGTTTTACTTCTTATAAAAGGCTAAAATCTTAAGCAATAATTACTTAAAACTGCTCATTTATTAGCCTTTGATAGCGGGGTGTAGGTATTTTTTTATTGTGGATTGTTTATAAAATATTTTAGACTATTTGATATATTAATATCAGACTTGGCTATTGGTAGAAATAATCCTAATGTGAAGAAAATTATGTAACCTATAGTTAGTAATAAAATAAATAACTATGCTGGAGAGTTTGAATGAATATGAAGGTAATGTTTGCACTGCTTTTGTGTGCTAATTTAATTCTGATGACAGCTTGTGGTGGCGGGAACAAGACAAATACAACAATAAAAACATTATCAAATCGACAGA
>JAGLBQ010000403.1 GCA_023146675.1 Cocleimonas sp.
TAATAGGCGACTGACCCGCAGAAAGGTGTAAATCGGAAGCTTTGTTTTTTACCGAGAAGGCAAGTAGTTGGGTAATGTCCATAGTGAGGTTTCTTATTTTATTATTGTTATTGAATCAGGGTATCATACATGAAAGACCTATGTGCTAAGCTCCAGATAGTCGGTGCTGATATTTTAAGCGTATCTAATGACGAGCAGCGCAAACAAAAAAGCGTGCAATTATTGGCAGTTAGTAAGCGTCATCCTGCATCTTCAATACGCGAAGCATTTGCTTGCGGACAAACTACATTTGGTGAAAACTATGCGCAAGAAATGTTGGAAAAAGCAGAGCAGTTAAGTGATTTGGCGATTGAATGGCATTTTATTGGACCGTTACAATCAAATAAAACGCGCCCTATTGCAGCGGTTGCTGATTGGGTTCATGCGGTAGATAGATTGAAAATAGCACGACGATTAAGTGATCAGCGTCCTGAGGGTTTGCCGCCACTATCACTTTGTTTGCAAGTCAATATCAGTGAAGAAGAGAGTAAGTCGGGCGTATTACCGCATGAAGTATCCGCATTAGCGAAAGAGGTTGCACTGTTACCTAATATTAAGCTTCGTGGTTTAATGACGATTCCAAAAGCAGAAACAGATTTTAACAAACAGCGTGAAATTTTTGCTAAGCTGCGCGGCTTGCAAGAGGAGTTGATTAAAGAAGGAATGCAGCTGGATACTTTATCAATGGGAATGAGTGCCGATATGCCAGCGGCTATCGCAGAAGGTGCAACTATTGTGCGTATTGGTACAGCGATCTTTGGAACAAGAATGTAATTGAGATAAAAAATGAAAAAAATAACGTTTATAGGCGCAGGGAATATGGCACAAAGCTTGATTTCTGGGCTATTTAAAGATGAAACATCAGTGGCTATCTGTGTGGCAGATCCTATTGATGCACAGCTAGAAATGATTCGTAGCAATTGGCCTGATGTGATCACTAGTTGTAATAATCTGCAAGCGATTAAAAATGCGGATGCTATTATTCTTGCGGTTAAACCACAGTTAATGCAACAAGTGTGTGAGTCATTACAAGATGCGGTTCAACAACTGCAACCTTTAGTTATCTCCATTGCGGCAGGTATTACCGAAGCCAATTTATCAACATGGCTAGGAGGTGGCTTAGGGGTTCCCGTGGTGCGCTGTATGCCTAATACACCCGCATTAGTTCAAGCAGGGATTACAGGTTTGTATGCCAATGAATTGGTGGCAGAAGAACAGCGTAATTTAGCTGAGAGCATTTTAAGAGCGGTAGGTAGTACTATCTGGTTTGATGAAGAAGAAAAGCTCGATGCGGTAACGGCTGTATCAGGTAGTGGTCCTGCGTATTATTTTTTGGTGATGGAAGCGATGCAAATGGCAGCAGAAAAACTGGGCTTGTCGCAAAGCGATGCTCAACTATTAGTATCACAAACAGCCTTTGGTGCAGCAAAACTCGCGTTGGAAAGCCCTGATACACCCGCAGAATTACGCCAGAAAGTAACATCAAAAGGCGGTACAACAGAAGCCGCGATACAAGAGCTAATGCAGGGTGGTTTAGTTGAGTTATTCGATACTGCCATGAGCGCAGCTGCTAAGCGATCTGAAGAATTAAGTAAATAAGAGGTTTCAAACTTGAACGTATTACAACAAATCGGCGCATTCCTTATTGAGTCGCTATTCTCTCTTTATATTGGCGCAGTAGTTTTGCGGATGCTATTAGGCTATGCAGGTGCAAATTTTTATAATCCACTGTCACAGTTTCTAGTCACCGTTACCAATCCTGTGTTGGTTCCATTGCGTCGTTTTATTCCTTCTATAGGTAAAGTTGACACCGCAGCGATTGTTTTAGCGTTGGGGTTAACCATCATTAAAACAATTTTGTTGTTGCTGATAACATTTGGTGACTTCGGTATTATTGTTGTTGTTATGTACTCAATTGTTGATTTAATTAAAGTGATCATCTGGGTTTATATTATTTCATTGTTAATACAAGCTGTCATGAGCTGGGTAGGAAGTGCACACGGAAACCCTGTTGCACCATTAATTCAGAGCTTAACGGATCCTCTTTTGCGTCCGATTAGACGTGTTGTGCCAAATATTGGCGCATTGGATTTATCGCCAATGGTCGCTATTTTACTTCTTAATATAATGCTGATTATTATTGGAGGAATTAAGTTTTAATTTTAAGGTAACCTTCTTGGCCAATCCAAATAAGTGACCTCACTAGCACTATAATCTTTTACAGTAGCTCTACATCCTTGTAGAAATTATCAAGCGCGAACACCTTAGTCGCATCTCAATAATGTATTCATGGAGTCAATTATGGGGGATACGATACCCCAGGCAAGGTAATCGCCAGACTCATGATTACTGTTTTTCAAGCTCGTCTTATAATGCTAGTGAGGTCACTTATGTAGACTTTGCTTTGTATTTACCCAATAGCGTTTTTAATGTTAAAAAAGGGTCAATTTTTTTAACATTTTTTACGATGTGAAAAAGAGAGTTTAGAATTATCTTGTTGTGGCTTCGATGTTGCTAGGCAAGGTGGGTGAGTAATATTGACTATGCGTACTGAAAATCTGAAGCTTATTCTTGAGAAAGTGCATCTAACATTGTTTTTTCACTGAAAGGACGCACAAAAATGGCATGTAACGAAATAATATCATTCAATTTATCCACATATTGACGTTCTTTTTTATCGACTAATACAATCACCTTTGTTTCAGGTGAATATTTTTGTAGTGAGTAAAGCATGACATCTAAATTGCTACTATTGACTCCTGCATAATTATTTCCATAGCCATAGAAAAACTCAGTAACAATATAATCAGGTCGTAGTGATTTTAATTGTTTAATGACTTTACGCATTGAGTTAAAGCTGTGTTCCTCAATGCCAAGCTTTTTGTATAGCTGGATAAAATTAGGATGACGGGGTGATTCGATAATGGAAAACAAGTGCTTAGGCATGGTTTAGGTGAAAGCCTCATCATATTGTTTTTCCGAAAAGCCAACCATGACTTGGTTAGCCATTTCCAAAACAGGGCGCTTAATAATCGTTGGCTGATCTTCCATCACCACTAATGCAAGTAATTCATTCATATGTTGTTTTGTTTCATCAGGCAGGTTGCGCCATGTCGTGCTACGTTTATTTAACAACTTTTCCCAGCCAAGTTCACTAACCCACGCACGAAGCTGAATTTCATTAACACCATCTACTCTAACATCATGAAAGGTATATTTAATATCATGTGCTTGTAGGTATTTACGTGCTTTTTTAATGGTGTCACAGTTTTTAATACCGTACATAATTATCATAT
>JAGLBQ010000404.1 GCA_023146675.1 Cocleimonas sp.
CGGGTTCGACAATCACATCATAACTTTCAGCGACACCAATACGGAACTCATCCACAGTAACTGGTTTTATAGCTTGTCCATCGGCGGCTACCACTGTCATTTTTAACGCTGGAATGCGTACATCAAAAAAGCTCATTGCAGAGCCATTAACAAAGCGTAGCAAGATCTTTTCGCCGACTTTAAACAAGCCCTTCCACCCTTGAGAGGGTGTTACACCATTCATTAAGAACGTGTAGGTATAGCCTGTGACATCAGAAATATCACGTTGACTCATACGCATTTCATTCCACATCTTGCGCGTTTCCCATGTCTTGGCTACGCCATTGGCTTGAATCTCATTAATCAGGTCGCTTAGGGTACGTTCTTTAACGTTATAGTAATGGCTTAGTTTTTTAAGCTTGGCATAAATATGATTGGGATCTTCATCACTCCAGTCGGCGAGAAAGATCATATGTTCGCGATCATAGGAGTAACTTGATGGTGTTTTGGGGTCAATAATAATAGCGCCATGTGCGCCTGTTTGCTCCTGATAGCCAGAATGGCTGTGATACCAATAACTACCGCTTTGTTGCACTTTAAAACGATAAGTAAAGCTATGATTGGGCGCGATTCCCTTAAAGGTAAGCCCAGGAACACCGTCCATTTTATTTGGCAAAATAATCCCATGCCAATGGATAGAGCTAGGAACGGATAGTTGGTTAGTGACCCGTAGTGTTACGGTCTCCCCTTCTTTCCAGCGTAAGGTAGGCCCAGGAACACTGCCATTAATTGCGGTTGCAATACGAGGTCTACCCGTAAAATTAACGCGTTGCTCACTAATGGTTAAATCAAACGCTGTTCCACGTAATTCTTTTTTCTCACTAAACGTTCTGCTAGGTCTTGAAGCAACCCGCGTATTGAGTGAGGCGGTGGAGGCGCATCCTGTTAATCCTAAGCTCGTGATGGCAGCACCACTCATAGCAAGCCCTGTAACAAAACGACGGCGTAGGGGGTTCATGGGAGGATGACGGTCTATTATTTCTTTCATGGTTTATAAGCCCTATGACAGTAAATCTTGAAATTGGCAAGATTTGCTTGGAATCAAACGGACAAGTCACGTAAACACTGTAGACAAGGAATAGAGATGAAGGGATGCATTTTTTAACTAACGGGAGTTATCGAGTCAACATCTTAAGAACGAGCAATAAAAGTACTTGGATTTAATCGTACGTTTATGCGATTCCTACAACAAATCCCGCCATCTACAAAAAACACGTGAATTGGCAAAACGAGGTGATAGATTGAGGAGACACTTAAACGAGAGGAGGGCGTAACTCAGGGGAGATTGAACGACTATGGAAAGGGATAAAGGCTATTTCGGGGTTACTATTGCGAGGACTAAGGGGAAAGTTAAAAGAAAAATTAGCCATATGAGCAGGAGAAACGGTACAGGAAGTCGCGCATTTTTCCTTACAGAGATCACTGGACATACCGTCCATATTGCACATATTCTGAGGTAGCATTTTTGCACAGTGTGAAACACGAATAGACGCATGAGTCACCGTGTTTATTTCGACAGAGTGCTTACTTTCTTGACTCATTGCATCGTCTCCCCCAAAAGGGATCATCGCCGCTACGCCCATAGGGGCAAGCAATGTGTTTAATGCAAAAATAAGAATAAGTAAACGCGTCATAATTAGATTATATAACCTTAAAGAAGTAACTGATGCTAGCACGAAAAACATTCAAAAGAGAGAAAAACATAAAAAGTATAGGCATCCTTCCTATTTCAGTTGACA
>JAGLBQ010000405.1 GCA_023146675.1 Cocleimonas sp.
GAAAAATATCATCACGTGGTCTTGATGGGATAAATGTTTTGAGCCAACGAACAGATCGGCTTTGACGATAAGCATCACGATCATTGTCTAAATATTGATAGTCACTTGTTACCTCAGCAATGGCGCGATACTTTGCATTGCCATCAGAAATAACAATCAAATCACCTTTTGCGATTCTATGAATAAAGGTATTAACTGCTGTAACTTGATAGCTTCCGTTATCAACCTCATAGTCCATATTATTAAAGGTTTTAATAATTGCAGAACGATCAACACTATGTGAGAAATCAATATCATCACCATAACCTAATAATACATAATTATTCTCTAAGCACTCATCGTAAATATAGGCATCATCACCTAATGTATTACCTAAAGACATCTTCCATATGCTGCGATTATCTAAACTAATCTCATCATTGCTTTCTTTTTCAATGCGCGAAGCTGCAAGGTCACACATTTTTTTAAATAAGCCATCTGCAACGATATAGTTGAGTGTGCCATTTTCATCGGGTTCAGGCTTTAAGCCTTCAACAAAATCTTCATAACTAAAACTTTGATGAAAGGTAACAAAACCAATACGCTGCTCAGACATTAACTGATCAAAACGTGTTTTTACAGCAATGCGATCATTAATCTGCGTAAATTCAGGATCAATAATTTCTAAGGCCGCATTGATAGTGTTGTAGGTTTTACCTGTGCCTGGTGGACCGTAGAAAATTTGGTTTAAAGATGTTTTTTTTGTGTGCAAGGTATCATCAAAATCTTTATCGTCTAATTCATCCGATAATTTTGAATCACTTAAAGCATTTCTACTTTCATCCCAAACTTGTTGTCCAAGCTCAAAAATTGGCATATCAGGATGTTTATCTCGAACTAAATGGTACATTTCTAAAAAAGACTTCTTTTCACTTATCCCCAAATAAGCTTTTAAACTGTCTTTCTTAAAAACATTAACAAGCACTGGATTTTCACGATCTTGATAAAGCGATGCTATTTTCCATTTATAGGCTGGGGAAAATGCTATTTTTTCAATATCCTCAAATTTCCCATCTCTGGCATATGTTGCAATTTTTACAACACATGAATGCACTTTTGTAAATGCTTCATTTTCAGTTTTGCCATACTTTCGATACCAAGCATATTTATCTGAATAGCAGTGTGTCTTATCATCCTCTCTATCTTTTGTGATAAAGCGATGAAAAACACCGAATTTAAAAGCTGAGCCGCCAACGATACTGCCTAATCCTCGTGAACCATGCTCTACCCAATAAGTGAAACATTCTTTGTCTCCAGACGTGGAATATTCCTCAAGTGTCATTTTTTCTAAAGATTCAATAGACCAGCATTCAAGAAAACTACTCCAGAGTGCATTACCTTCTTTTTGTGTCACCATAATAAAGCCCAGCAGTGAATTAATAACTAATAATGGTTTTTAATCAATCTGGTGAGATATTGCAAGTATCTATTTGATAGCTATTGCTAATAAAAAATCAATTTTTTGTGTTTTTGCGAGATAAATTTTTCTTTTAACTCCATGCCTCAACGCCTTAGCCAAATTGAAAATGTAGGTGGGTGCACTATCATTTATCTACTTTCTGTAATATTTTTATCTATGGGAAGTATGTGGTTATGAGTTTAACTTACCATCAA
>JAGLBQ010000041.1 GCA_023146675.1 Cocleimonas sp.
TTTTACGTAGAAATCTTAAGCGTGTAATGGCAGCTTCAATAGAGTTAGTAATAGCCATAAATGCAATAGTAGGAAGTTCTTGAGCGTAAGGCTGAATGAAATTATATTCATGAGGGGAGAAGTCACTGATATGATCACGTGAAATAATCCTAATAACATCCAGCATATAACTGACGTGATGATTTATTAAGGCTTGATTTCTCTCTTTTTCTGAGTTGAAAGAAGGGATTATTTCATCTGCAATAACAAGGATACCGTCATTTTCTAGTAGCGCATGTGCTTTTTGTAGAAAATAACCCGTATTCAAGTGATGGGATGCGCCTGTAGAGGTAATAATAGGATATTTAGTCTCATTATTTAGGTCTAAAAAATCCCCACATTGTAGTTTAATGTCTAGGTGTTCTGTATTTTTCTTTAAGTAGGCAAATGCAGTAGGGTTTGGCTCTATGGCGGTAACATTCAAATCAGGAATGAGATCAAGCAACATAAGTAAGGGAAGTCCTGGTCCTGTTCCCATATCTAAAATATTTTTACTTCCATTGCTATATTTAAGTAGCATTTCCCCTGCAACCAGTGTTTGACGAGCATAACCAGGATGTAATAATTCATAGGCATTATAACTATGCACATTAATACGGTCTTCAAATAGAGGTTCTTCTTTTTGTTCAACCTCAACCATATGTTGGTGATTGATAAAGTTATCAATTTGATGAGGAAGGGTGGGTATACCGTGAATTGAAAGTGCTTCTGATGCGAGTGTTGCTAAAAGCAAATTGTCGTTAGTTGCAATTTCTGTTAAAAAATTAATTTGTTCTTTATTTAAAATAATGTCACTTGCTTTGCTATAAGCAAGTACCTTATTTCCTTTTTTTTCTGTAGGGCTCTTACTTTCTTTAGCACTATAGGTGTAGCCCTTGCTTTTTGGAAAAATATACAAGCATAGCTGTTTTTTCTCAGAGCTAAAATGAAGAGAGACAGGAGATTTATAGTGTTCTCTTTGATTGCTGAGGACTCGCGCTTCTATATTGCGTGCAACAATTTCTGGCTCAGCGCCTGTACGAATGAGTAAACAGAAGACAGGTAGACCATTAGCAACCTCTACTGAGTGACGACGTATGAGTGTGAGTAAACCATCCCATTCTTCCTGAGACTCAGGTGAAGATTTAACAATCGTGTATTCAGTGGAAAGCTGCTTATCTTTAGGGTATTGAATGGTAACAATGGCAGAAACACTATCGGTCGGTGCAGAATAAATATGCGGGCAGTTAGCATCAAACGTATAATGTTCACCAGCACCTATTAGCTTAGGGCTATCAAGTGGACCAGTTAAAAGATGTCCTCGTAATACGGTGATTTGTTCTTTAACCCCAGCAGGATGTGGGGAAGCCTCTCGATGACTATTTGCTTTAATATTCATATGGTAGGCTTCAATTCTTAGATTGTTGTTAGTTTGATCTATTAATTGAATGGATACGCCATCGCTATCTAATTGTGGGCTAGTATTTTGTGGGGAAATATTAATAAGGTCACTAAAGGGTACTTCTAACGCATCAGCAATACTCCAGAGGGTAGAAATAGTGGGGTTACCGCTACCGTCTTCGAGCACAGAAAGTGTACCTTTGGAGACACCAGAGCGTTCAGCAAGTCCCGACATGGTCAGCTCACGTTTTTTTCTGAGGACTTCTAATCGTTTGGCAACCGTTGACTGTAGAATTTTGTTTGAAATCATTGCTGTTATTCTTCCTAGGGTTATTTAAGAATAGGGAACCTCTAAAAACCTATATTTTGTTCACTGTGGCAATGAAATATCAATAAGTTATATGTCAGTTTTCATGGAAAGCAGAGGTTTTTTAGAGGTTCCCAATAGTATTCTTGCTAGTGAAAACCTTACCTTACACTCTATATTGCTTGTATTTTATACTAATACATTGTTTTGGTGTTGATCAATATAATAATTGTAACAAAAACCTTAACATGTATTTTCTGGGATTAGGCATAAAAAAAGCCGCATAGAAAAATTCCATGCGGCTTTTTTTATGCTATTTAAAGCGGGTTATTTAAGACCCATCTTCTTAAGAATCATTGCCATTGGGCAAAAACCCGTGAAAGCAGATTGAAGCATCATTATGCCAACGAATACAGTTAGCATAATAAAAGCAGGGCTAACATAGGCAGCTAGTACAACGCTTAGTAAAACCATTGCACCAGCACCTGCCATTACACCATTATTTACAGTCATTTTAATCTCCTAATTGATTGAGTGAACGATTTTAGTAAAAATGCAATTGAACCTGTATTGCAAATTATCAATTATTTTTCGTTCTTTGGATAATCTCGCGGTAGGGCGCCTATATAAAGTTGACGTGGGCGACCTATGCGTGATTCTGGGTCTTGCATCATTTCATTCCAATGAGATATCCAGCCAACTGTGCGTGCCACTGCAAAAATGACAGTAAACATATTCAGAGGAATCCCCATTGCTAACAAGATGATACCAGAATAAAAGTCAACATTGGGATATAGATTACGTGAAACAAAATATTCATCTTGTAGCGCAATACGCTCTAATTCCATCGCTGTATCAAATAATTCTTGATATTTATTATCAGGACCTAGGTTAGATAATACCTCGTGGCATGTTTTACGAATAATCCGTGCGCGAGGATCATAATTTTTATAAATACGATGTCCAAACCCCATAAGACGAAAGCGATCATTTTTATCTTTAGCGCGATCAAAATAGTGTTGAATATCATTATCTGATTCAACAATATCAACCAGCATACGAATCACGGCTTCATTTGCCCCGCCATGTGCAGGTCCCCAAAGTGATGCAATACCTGCGGATATTGCAACAAAAGGATTCGCTTCAGAGCTTCCTGTTAGGCGCACTGTTGAGGTTGATGCATTTTGCTCATGGTCGGCGTGCAGAATAAAAATCAAATCCAATGCTTTTACCATAAAAGGATCAGGGGTATATTCTTCAGTGGGGGTATGAAACATCATATGCAAGAAATTAGCTGCATAGCTCAAGTCATTGCGTGGATACTCAAAGGGTAGCCCATGCGCATAGCGATAACTCCATGCCGCAATGGTAGGCATCTTCGCTATTAATTGATGCGCGGCAATCGTGCGATCTTTTTGATCATGAATATCCATATCATCATGATAAAAAGAAGATAGCGCACCGACTACACCCACCATAATCCCCATTGGGTGGGAGTCGCGACGGAATCCACTGTAAAAGCGTTTGACAGCTTCATGCAGCATTGTGTGATGAGTAATAATCGTCTTAAAGTCGGACAATTCTTCTTTGCTAGGTAAATCACCATTTAGTAATAAGCAGCATACTTCTAAAAAGGTACTATTATCAGCAAGTTGCTCAATAGGGTAGCCGCCATATTGCAACTCACCTTTTAAACCATCCAGATAAGTAATCGCACTGCTACAACTCGCGGTAGAGAGAAAGCCAGGGTCATAGGTAAAATAGCCTAATTGCTTATAAAGGCTACGTACATCAATGGTAGGAATACCATTACTAGGACGCAAAATTGGAAACTCAACCTCTTTACCCGTTGAATTATCTATCAATGTAATTGTGTCCTTTTTGCTCATAAAGAGTACCTAGTCTGTTTGTTGTAGGATGTTGCAATAACGTCCAGTCCATAAAAAACGGGATAATAACAGATAGTGTTCTCCAGTTTTCAATAAGTACGAATTATTGATTGTATTAGACTCAAATTTAAGTACTAACACTTGAGCATCATTAATATGCCAATTATCAAAACTAATCCAATATTACCTAATTTTATTACCTATGAAATACATTTTGGTGTAGATTACGCATCCACAACTATTTGAGGAGCGTTGCAACCTTTCCGATTATTTTAGTTCTTAGACTGAAGTAGTGAGCGAGAAGGCTAGGCTCAAATGGATTTTCACTTTGCAACGGCGCTCAGTCAAACTTTAAGGAGTACTTAAGATTATGGCTGGAAATCATTTATTCACTTCTGAATCTGTTTCTGCTGGACATCCCGATAAAATGTGTGATCAGGTATCTGACGCTATTTTGGATGCAATTATCGCTGAAGATACCAATGCACGTGTTGCCTGTGAGACCATGGTCAAAACAGGCATGGTGGTTATAGCAGGAGAAATCACCACCACGGCTAAGGTTGATTATGAAGCCATTGTTAGAGAAACAGTCACCAACATTGGTTATAACTCATCTGAGATTGGTTTTGATGGTGCATCTTGTGCTGTTTTAAATGCACTGGGCACACAATCACCTGATATTGCTATGGGTGTTGATCGTGAAGATAAAGAATCACAAGGCGCGGGTGATCAGGGTTTAATGTTTGGTTATGCAAGCAATGAAACGGATGTATTAATGCCTGCACCAATCACTTATTCACATCTTTTAGTGGAGAAGCAAGCCGAGTTAATGAAAAACGGCACATTAAGCTTCTTACGCCCTGATGCGAAAAGCCAAGTTACCTTCCGCTATGAAAATAACAAACCTGTTGCTATTGATGCGGTTGTTCTTTCAACACAGCATGACCCTATTCATCTGCCAGACCTTCAAGAAGCGGTTATGGAAGAAATCATCAAGCCTGTGCTACCTGCAGAATGGCTAGATGAAAATACGGCTTATCATATTAATCCAACAGGCAACTTTGTTATTGGTGGTCCTGTTGGCGACTGTGGCTTAACAGGTCGTAAGATCATTGTTGATACCTACGGTGGCATGGCGCGTCATGGTGGCGGTGCATTCTCTGGAAAAGATCCCTCAAAAGTTGATCGTTCAGCTGCTTATGCAGGTCGTTATGTTGCCAAGAATATCGTGGCTGCTGGTTTAGCCGAGCGTTGCGAGATTCAGGTTTCTTATGCGATTGGTGTTGCAGAGCCAACGTCGATCTCAATTGAAACCTTTGGGACAGGCACTATCAGCGATGAAAAAATCGAAGCAATGGTGCGTGAAGTCTTTGACTTACGCCCTTATGGCATTATGACAATGCTGGATTTATTAAAGCCAATCTATCGTCAAACAGCCGCTTACGGTCACTTTGGTCGTGAAAATATTGGCTTGCCTTGGGAAGTTACCGATAAAGTGGATGCATTAAAAGCAGCGCTTTAAGTTTACATTTTCAAAATTTACAGATTCGTAGCCGTAATGGAGCGATGTAATACGGGAGGTTGACCTTATGCGCCTATCCCGTCTTACGTAAACTTCATATGGACTACAACTATTTAAAATATCAGGAAAGAAATACATAATGAGCAATGATTATATTGTAGCGGACGTCAGTCTAGCTGATTGGGGTCGTAAAGAGTTAAATATCGCAGAAAATGAAATGCCAGGTTTAATGGCTTTACGTGCTAAATACGGTGAAGAAAAGCCACTGACAGGTGCACGTATTGCGGGTTCACTGCATATGACAATCCAAACCGCCGCGTTAATTGAAACACTCACCGCATTAGGTGCAGAAGTCCGTTGGGCATCTTGTAATATCTTCTCAACACAAGACCATGCAGCAGCAGCGATTGCGGTTACTGGCGTGCCTGTTTTCGCTACTAAAGGCGAGACATTGGACGAATATTGGGATTATGCACATAAAATCTTTATGTGGCCCAATGGCGATACCGCTAACATGATTCTTGATGATGGTGGCGATGCAACCATGCTGATTGAGTTAGGTACAAAAGCAGAGACTGACCTTTCTGTCTTAGATAACCCAGAAAGTGAAGAAGAAGTGGCTTTGTATAACTCAATTAAAGCCATGCTAAAAGTTGAGCCAAACTGGTACTCAAACATCCGTCCAAATATCCAAGGTGTAACGGAAGAGACGACGACTGGCGTGCATCGTTTATATGAGATGGAAAAAACGGGTGAGTTAATCTACCCAGCCATCAATGTAAACGATTCAGTGACTAAGTCTAAGTTTGATAACTTATACGGCTGTCGTGAGTCGCTAGTTGACGGCATCAAGCGTGCTACAGACGTTATGATTGCAGGTAAAATTGCAGTTGTTTTAGGTTATGGTGATGTGGGTAAAGGTTGTGCGCAATCGTTACGTGGTTTAGGTGCAACGGTTTGGGTGACTGAGATTGATCCTATCTGTGCATTGCAAGCGGCAATGGAAGGCTATCGCGTTGTCACAATGGACGATGTTGCGAGTCAAGGCGATATCTTTGTAACCGCAACGGGTAACTTCCACGTTATTACCGAAGAGCATATGTTACAAATGAAGCACGAGACTATCGTGTGTAATATTGGTCACTTTGATAATGAAATCGCAGTTGCTGATATGGAAAAATACGAGTGGGATGAAGTTAAACCACAAGTTGACCATATTAAACTCCCTAGTGGAAACAGCATCTTGTTACTCGCTCAAGGTCGCTTAGTGAACTTAGGCTGTGCAACAGGACATCCTAGCTTTGTTATGTCTAACTCGTTTACTAACCAAGTGTTAGCACAAATCGAAATCTTCAAAGATGGCGAGAAATACGAGAACAAAGTTTATATGCTACCGAAAGCATTAGATGAAGAAGTAGCTCGTTTACACCTTGAGAAAATCGGTGCAAACTTAACAGAGCTAACTGATTATCAAGCCGATTACATCAGTGTTGATAAAGCAGGTCCTTATAAGGTTGAGCATTATCGCTACTAATTATTACGAGACGTAAAGTCTAATAAATTTCTTTAGGAATAAGGTATATCCTTATTTCTATCTGTGAATTTAAATGTAATAACAAACCACAAAGGATGTTAGATAGCTTGCCTATTTGATTGTGCTTTGTGGTTTTTTTATGCCTATTAAAAACAAGAGATTGATATGAATACTCAAAAATTTAGCTTTGAGTTTTTCCCTCCTAAGACGGACAAGGGAATCGAAAACTTAAAGAAAGTCAGAAATGAATTAGCCAAATTAAACCCCGCTTTTTTCTCTGTCACTTACGGCGCAGGGGGTACAACGCAAGATTGCACGTTGGATACCGTCATAAATATCCAAAAAGAATCAGGCATTGATGCTGCGCCGCATCTTTCCTGCATAGGCTCAAGCAGAGGGCAAATGCGGGAGATTCTAACGACCTATAAAAATAATGGTGTTAAGCGAATAGTTGCCT
>JAGLBQ010000042.1 GCA_023146675.1 Cocleimonas sp.
ATGCTTTAATTATCAATATATTGCGCTTCTTATGCGACAACAGACTCTTGAATTTTCTTAATTGCATTACTCTCTAGCTGGCGAATACGCTCAGCAGAAATTCCATACTTACCCGCAAGGTCTTGCAAGGTAGCTTTCTTATCAGTCAACCAGCGACTCGCTAAAATATCTTTACTACGCTCATCCAGCTTAGCGAGTGCCTTAGTAAATAACGCTTTTTTGTGATCCTCCCAATCTTGCTCTTCCAATGTTTCTGATGGATCAGGTTGATCATTTTTTAGATATAGACTCGGTGAGTAAGCATTATCATCATCTTCTTGACCGGGCGCTAGATCAAAACCCATGTCAATACCGCTCATGCGCTTTTCCATTTCCATCACATCTTTGCTTGTCACACCTAACGTATCGGCTACATCATTAACTTCTGCCTGATTTAACCAACCTAAGCGCTTTTTACTACTACGCAGATTAAAAAATAATTTACGCTGTGCTTTAGTCGTCGCAACTTTTACAATTTTCCAATTACGCAAAATATATTCATGCATTTCTGCACGAATCCAATGAACAGCAAAAGATACCAAGCGCACATTCATTGTTGGATCAAAGCGCTTAACTGCCTTCATCAAACCTACATTACCTTCCTGCACTAAATCTGCCAATGGCAAGCCATAGCCGTTATATCCACGCGCAACTTTAATGACAAAACGTAGATTGTGTAGGATCAGCATCCGTGCTGCATCAAGATCTTCATTGTCGCGCAAACGAAATGCCAGCTCTTTCTCTTCTGCTACCGTTAAAACAGGTAGTTCATGAACGGACTGAATGTAATTATCAATACTTCCTGCAGTGACAGGGATCAATTGATTGTGTATCGTATGTGTACTGCTCATATAATTGTTCTTCCTTATGTCTAATGACATTTTAGCACTCTAAGGGTAAGAGTGCTAATCGAAGATATAGTTCCTCTCTATTGACTATTTGCAAGTGGTTGTTTAGTTCAGCGATGAAAATATTTTATTGGCCGCTTCGACTGTTTGTTGTAGATCTGCATCCGTATGTGCACTTGAAACAAACCCCGTCTCATAAGCAGATGGTGCCAAGTTCACACCCGCATCCAGCATGGCATGAAAGAAGATATTGAAGCGCTCAATATTACACTGGGTTACTTCTGAAAAGCTTTTTATTTCCTGACTATCAGAGAAAAATAGACCAAACATAGCACCCGCTTGATTACTCGTTAGCCCAATATTATTTTTGTGGGCAACTGCTTTCATATCCGTTACAAATTTTGTGGTTTTGGCGATTAAGTCTTCATAAAAACCATCTCGAGAGATAATTTCTAACGTCTTTAAACCCGCTGCCATTGCAATAGGATTGCCTGATAAAGTACCTGCCTGATAAACAGGTCCGAGTGGTGATAGCACTTGCATTATATCTTTGCGCCCACCAAAAGCGCCCACAGGCATCCCGCCACCAATGATTTTTCCTAATGTCGTCAAGTCAGGCTTCACTTTATAAACCGATTGCGCGCCGCCTAATGCAACACGAAAACCTGTCATAACCTCATCAAAAATCAACAAGGCACCGTATTTATCGCAGACTTCACGTAGTTTTTCTAAAAAACCTTCAACAGGCGGAATACAATTCATATTGCCAGCAACAGGCTCTACAATAATACAAGCAATGCTATCACCCATTTTTTCAAACAGTGCTTCAACCTGCTCAGAATCATTATAGTCTAGTGTCAGCGTATGTTTCGCTAAATCTGCGGGGACTCCTGGGGAGTTTGGCTCACCAAAGGTCAATGCACCAGACCCTGCTTTTACTAATAACGAATCGCCATGACCATGATAACCCCCTTCAAATTTGACGATATTATCACGCCCTGTAAAGCCTCGTGCCAAGCGAATGGCTGACATGGTCGCCTCTGTACCCGAACTAACCATGCGCACCATTTCAATGGATGGCATGAGTTCTTGAATACGCTCCGCCATCGTAATTTCAATTTCAGTGGGTGCGCCGTAGCTTAATCCTTTGGTTGCCGCTTGCTGTACTACCTCGATAACTTCTGGATTTGCATGACCGACGATCATTGGGCCGAATGAACCAACATAATCAATATAACGTTTACCATCAACATCAAAAAGATAAGCACCTTGCGATCTTTCTATAAATAAGGGGGTTCCACCGACACTTTTAAACGCTCTTACAGGAGAATTTACACCACCTGGAATGGTTTCTTGTGCCTTTAAAAATAACTTTTGAGATTTACTCACAACTTTACGTCCTTGGTTTCTATGGTCTCTTTGGTGTGCTTTGTGCTTTTATCTTGTGCTTTAGGCTTATATTTACTCTGTCCTTTTGGCTTATATTGCTTTTTAGTTTGAGCTTCACCTTTATCTTGTTCTCCATTTTTCTCTGTACTTTTTTCTTGATCATCCTCTTCACCCGCAGGGCTAGTAAATTTATCATTTAAGTCTTGAACAAAAACTTCTATATCATGACGAACGGCATTCAATTTATTCATTGTTCCTCGCCCCCAACCTGCCGGCTTATCAAAGAAAATACTGCGGTATATTTTGGTACTTTTCAAAAAAGCCTGTTGAATATTACCCGCAGGGGATTCTTTATCTAAAGACTTTGCGATACTGTTCGCAACTTTGGCTCGAATAAAAAAGTGCAATCCTACCAACACGACTGCCAATACAATAGCAGTAATAAGTAGTGAATTAGGCGAAGGTATGGCGGAGAAATTCCATAGATCTAATTCATGAGAACCAATTGAAGTAGCACCCAATACTAAAGTAGCAACCACTGCATCAATCCAAAGCACACGCTTACGCCATGACTGCTTAGCCTGTGTAATTTGTGGTATCGCTTGTTGCTCTAACTGGTTTACAAGTGATTCCAACGCACCTGTAATGCGATAAACACGATCAGTTTCTACGGCTTCCATACGCTTCATGATTTTTTCATAATCAGAAGCACGCTTTGAAACATAACGATCCCACACATTTTTATCGTCTACAGGAACAGCCAGCTCTTCGTTATACATGACATAAAAACGCCCAGAAACAAGACCCGTCTGAATCAGTGATTTCTGCCATGCCGATACGATCTGCTCAAGATTATCATCCCTTGCCGATGTATCAATCTGATTAAGTATAAAGAGGAATTTACCACTATCATTGCGTCGTTGTGCGCCACGAACAAGATGCTCTAAAGTATCCTGCATTGCACCTGGCTCGGGATGCCGCGCATCAAATAGAACCAGTACCAAATCAGACAGATCAATAATATGATCAGTAATTTTTAATATTGATTTACGTTGCTCATCAGCATCAAACCCTGGCGAGTCAATAATAATTTTGCCACGTACTTTCTCACTTGGGGTCGCTTTCATTTGTAGATAGTTATCTATCTTAGCTCCCTCACCTTCACTAACTTCTTCTATTTCACTACTGATTTTGTAAAAAGGAAAACGAGGATCGCCATCTAATGCCAACCCGGGAAGGGTGCGAACATTCTTATCTGCACTATAGGAAACAACAGTGAAGCGATCATCAACCGCTTGATTACCCGTCTCTTGGAGATCAAGCCCAAGATAGGTGTTAATAAAACTAGACTTACCCGCTGAAAATGTTCCTAAAACCGAAACTAGTGGCCACCATGAAATCTGTGTCGCATAGGATTCACTTTCTTTCAGCAAGCCTATTTTTTGCGCTATTTTATCCAGATTACGATAACGATCAACAACTGACACAAGAACAGGGTTTTCACGTCTTAAATGATCTTGCAAACGATCTAGACGGTGAGTCATTTTTTTATCGGGTCTCATTTGAAAATATCCTTTGTAAGATAAATATTACTTTGAATAAGCAGGGACAGGTACGCACAGTTGCAGTACAGCAGTTTAATAGCAAGCCTGCTATTTATTAAAATTATTGGCATCCTTGAACTAAACAGAAAGTAGTTTATACTTTTATAGGCCTATTAAGTTTACTTAATAGGGGATAGCGTATTTCTACTACCCCTATTCCGCTTAGGCTGCATACGAGCTACAAAACTCTCAACTAAAAAATGAATGATGCCAGATTATTATATATTTTTAGTAAGATAAGGCAAAGCATTGAGCACAACAGGAAGATCCTGCTGAACCTTGTAGTTAACTTTTTGCCCAGCAATACGGGGCAATCCTCCTAGAGAACTCTGACCATTACCCTTGATAGAAGGCATTGCTGGCATTTTAGGTAATGGAAACATTTGCTGCATTGGCAGATTTTGGCGCTTAGGTTTTGGATAATAAGTCGGCGGAATAGGCGCAACAGAGCCTGGAAAAGGTCCTGTTGTATTGTTTTTCCACGGTAGAAACTTATTCATCATACTAAGTGGAGTCGAAATATTCTGATTGAGACTCCACATATCACGCTGCATATTATTAGTGGAAGCTGCCATATCATAGGTTGCTGCCTTCATCCCACCAATGCTATCAACCATCGTTTTGGTATTGTTACTCATATCACCAATATCGCCTGACATTCCTCTAATAGTTGAGGTCAAGGAGCCTACATCACCATTCATATCTTTCATCGTATTGGATATTGATTCCATATTTCTATCAACTGAATCAGCCATTTTTTCCATCGTACCTGCCATATTGTTGACATCAGATGCTAATGATTGAATTAAGTAAAAGCCATAACTTGCCAAAATAATAAAGGCAAATATCGCAGGATAAACAATAAGACGCATATTCTTATCGCTACCTGTTGATTTTTGTTCAAACGTTCTCAGCTCGAATTCCAAATCCTTTACATAATCATTATTTAAGTCACTATTCTGTGGCATTTAATCACCTATCCCTATTATCTACTTTAAACCCTTTAACATCTTTTTTATTTCTGCCGCTTTGTCTGGATGAAATAATTCAATAAAGCCCACCATATTTGCAATACGGTCTGCATGACCATTCTTAATCATTGGAAATGCTATTTCAGCATAAAGAGTCGCTGATTTTTCAGGAAAGCCTTGTTTCCAGTAGACATTACCCAACTCCCCTTTATGCTCAGCTACCGTCGGCTCACGTTCTATTAATTGTTGGTAAATAGCGGCAGCTTCATCCAGCCCATTATTCCAATACGCTTCTCTTGCCATTAGCAATAAATCATCAGTAGGCTTATCGTTTAAACCCTGCATTGACATAACTTGCTGATCAGCTGTTATATTTGTATTAGAAGCAGATGGGGACAATGAATCATTCGTTGCAACTTGCGTTGAGAGCGCAGCTTCCTCAGTTGTTTCTGTCGATGTTACTAAACTAGTCTGTGCATTATTGCTAATGACGGGTGTTGTAGTCGCATTACTTTTTAAACTAGCCTCTGCTTTTTCATCTACCCCATGTTCAGGATGTTTTGCCACTATGGTTTGAGGGTCCGTATGAGAATCTGCCACTATCTCATGTTTATTACTACTCCCCCCATTCATACTTAGCAACAACGCAATTATGGTTAGCGCCCAGATAGCCACTATCGGGTGACCTATAAACCATCGAACTATATACATTATTTAACTCCTCAACTAGTCCTGTTACTTCAAACTTTTTTAATACAGTACTTTCCCCAAAGCTTCTACTTCCTTAGATGCCTTTGACTTCCGATCCATCTCAAAGACAGCTAACCCCTCACTAAATGAGCGGCGATAGGCAGTCCTCTGATACAGTTTTTCATCTAACATTTTAATTTCGTCTAACGTAGACAAAGCTTCAAATGCCTCATCTGTCTCGCGAACGGCAACGTGCGTATCTGCTCGGTTAATAAAACCAAGCATCTCTGGCATTTTAGAACCACGAATATCAATAACCATGCTAATAAATCGCTGCGTAGACCAAACATCAGCCTGACTGGGTGCAATTGGAATGATAACTCTGTCTGCCTTATGAATCGCTTGGCGCATAGAGTCCATATCTGACATACCAATATCGATTAACACTTCTGTCTCTTTGTCTTCTTTAGCCAAGTCTTTTAGCTTATTTTTTGGTCTGATACTTGGTTGATGCCCATCTTCTGTTCTAATTTCCAAAGCATCCGTCAATGTTGCCTGAGGATCAAAATCATAAACAGAAACCAGTACATTGCGATTCGTTGCAATCCATAAAGACAAATTAAAAGCAACCGTACTTTTACCTGTACCGCCTTTTAAATTTCCAATGACTGATATCATTTTTATTTCCTATTTAGGAGAGGTCTCCGCTGGAGCGGGAACCTTCACAGGTGCTTGCAGCTGAGGAGCAGGGTTTGCTGACTGCTTCTGTATGTTTCCTTGAGGCTGTAATCCAATAGATGGCATTTGATATCCATTAGGCATAGGCATCGAAGGTCTTCCCATATTCATAGGATAGACTGGAACCATAATCACACGTTGTCCATTAAGCATCTGCGGTGGTGGCATCATCATTCCCTGTGGAAGCATACCCTCTGGCATAACCATCCCTTTAGGCATCACTGGCTGTGGCAATGTAGTAGGCTGATTATTAGCTGGCTTGCCCATCCCAACCTGAGGCATTCCAGTAGGTTGAGCTATTTCTGGCTTATTAGGTGCTTGCATTTTTTCTGGAGCATCAGGTGCCTTTAATGGTGCAGCCTCGACTGGCTTTTCAGGGAGTTTCAGTTCAACTGCAACTGCTTTATCCTCTGTTGCATCAGTAGCTATCACTGCTCCAGCCCCCATTGTTGTAGCTACGGCTGCCTTATCGGTAGTACTTTCCAGTAGCTGTAGCGCTTTAGGCTTTACTGGTGCTGATGGTACTTTTACTTCCTCTATCTTTTTACTCTCCGTTGATATATCTATTTTTCCATCGGCAACATTACCTGATGGAGGAGCGCTAGGGATTACTTCTGGTGCAACGGGAGCTTTAATTTCTGCTTCATTTGCTTTGCCTAAAATATTAGGAGCAACCTCAGTGATTGGGGCCGCTGGAGCTTTCATTTCTGATTCAATAGTTTTGGCTGTATTAGGAGCAACCTTATTCTCAACGACAGATGGTGCTGTTGGAGCCTTCGGTGCTGCTAGTGTATCGGGCATAGTTGGTGCAGTAGGTTTTTTTATCGCAGCAGAACTAGCGGTTTCCTCTTCCTTTTTTTCAGTAAATGGTCCAGGAGGAGGCGGTGGTAAGGTATCACTAGCATCTGCCGACACTTCCGCAGAAGACGTACCTTGCTTTTGTACTTGTTCAGTTTTTGACTTAACGCTAGCGTCCACTTCGGTATTAGATGAAGTCGCTGCGACAACTACAGCAGCTGAGACTGCCGCTGCTCCTTTTGCTACCGAAGATGCTGTTGGGCTTTCTACTTGCTCAACGGCATCACTTGCTTGCTTAACAATAGCTGGCGCTGCCACAGACGTTGTGCTATCTGCTCCTGCAACCGAGGTAGCATCTTGACTAGCATTTACGACAGCATTTGTATCCGCATTTGTTTTTTTTCCAGACATCATAATGGCGGCAGATGCAACAGCTGTTGCAATGGCAACGGTTAAAACCCCTTTATACATGTTTTTCATGCTCTATCCTTTTTAGCAAACAATTATTTAAATTCATTTGATAACTCTTATCAGAGCTTCTTTTTAAGACGAATTCCACGACGTGTTTTAGGTGCTTTTTTAGCTGTCTCTTTCACGTCTTTTTTTTTATCAGCAGAATCTGTTTTTGGCTCAACGTCAACTTTGTCA
>JAGLBQ010000043.1 GCA_023146675.1 Cocleimonas sp.
GCCCAAAATTAATCTAACAATTTTAGGCATGCTTCATATTTTTAAAAAGTAGTTTACACTTTTGTAGCCCGTATGAAGTTTACGTAATACGGGATAGCGCGTTGCCACGACCTCCCGTATTCCGCTTAGGCTGCATACGGGCTACAGAACTGTCAACTGGCATATGAAGGATGCCAATTATGCGACTATATTGATGAATATCAATTCACTATTGTATTAAATAATATATTAATGAACTTAATTTTAAACTTAACGCTAGCTGAATAAAGGGGGGGGGTAAATGAGACCTTTCCAAGGAATGAGTATTTTATTTGTCGATAATAAGACAGCAGATCAAATACATCTAAAACAAATTTTTTCACCTTATTACCGATGTTATTTTTCCAATTCAGGAAAAACTGCTCTTAAACTATACAGAAAGAAAAAGCCTGCAATGGTGGTATGCGATATTGATCTATCGGATATTTCAGGGGCTCAGTTTTGCCAACAGTTAAAACGCACCGAACAGGAGGTTTGCCTCATTATCCTTTCTGCTTGTCATGAGAAGGTAATCAGAATTCAGGCACTTAAGGCGGGTGCTAAGGCTTTTATTGATAAGTCACTGGATGATGATGAGATTTTTTTAAGGGTGAATAACCTGCATCCTTATGGGGTAGCGTTTCATAAGACTGAAACACAAGAAGACAATACGCTAACAAAGCAGCTCCAAGATGCCTTTTCCCAGTATTATTTTTCATCTAACCCTAAAGAAAAAAGGATAACCGTAATCTCTGTGGCTAAAAAGCTGGCATTGAGCAGCCGTAGCTTACAAAGAAAGTTGAAACAGGAAACGAGATTGTCATTTTCTGAACATCATTGCCATTATCGCCTTGAAAAATCCCAGCAGTTATTGCAACAGGGTTATCATTCATCAGAAATAGCCCATATGCTTTGCTTTTCTTCTCCCTCACATTTTTCATGCTGTTTTAAGAAAAGATATTGCATGACACCTAGCTATTATGTTGCAAGTTTGAACGTAAAAATAAGTTCTAACGCTGAATTTTTATTTCAGATTAGATCCGCTCGTAAGGTACATAATCATTCTACGCAACGAATGAGATCATTCACGCTGGGGTAAAAAGGCAAGTAGGGATCGGGAAGTTGCTTCGTGCACGTTCCTAAGGATATTAAAATGCTCTACCCCTACTTTACCTTTCGTTTAGATTGTATCCAACGCCAAATATAACCATCAGGTATATATTTTCCTGTTAGCGCATAGCCTAATGCATTGATACTGTGGGTAATAGTATTCATATGCTGGCGCGCTTCTAGGGTTCCGCACATTAGAATTCTATCACCTTTATGTAAAATACGGTTTGATTCTGGCAAAATTACATTGCCTTTTCCTCGCTTTAAAAATAGTGGTACTGCGGGCACTGATTTGCAACGATTAACAGGATCTCTTAACAAATCCTCGACTAAGATTTGATGCTCATCAAGCATATTGTATATCGCAGGTGCTTTGTCTGGAAACAATCTTACTTCCCATAATTCTAGTGTTTCGTGATCAATGACCCCAATGACGCGACTGACTAATACACTCGCACGATCATTATTGAAACGGCTGATAATACGCAGAAAATCACCCAGTAAAGGGGTACGAATCAAAGCAAATATTTTATTAGAAACAACTCGTCCACGCTGCATTAATAAGTCTAATTCAGCCGCTTGAAAGACATGCTGATTATGATCTTCGTTTTGCCGAGCAACACGAAACATGTTGGCGTTAATTTCATTTGCAGTCATTAATATTGATAAATTATCTGCATCATTTTCTGTACCTGCAATGATGCCAACCGCTGACTCTATCCCTGCTTTTTTTAAAGTAGCTGCTTCTGTCGCACGACCTATGACAGTACCAGCAGGTACATTACGCTTATTTCTATTCACATCAATAATGCTTAATTCTTCTCCTCCACCACTTAAGTGATGGTATAAGGCTTCGCCAAATTTACCAAAGCCACAAATAATCCACTTACCATGATTCGGAAAAACGGGTTCTTTAATACGATCACCAGGCGCTGCGGTCATCCAATCAAATAAAATGGATAAACTAGGCGAATGTAGGGCTAATGCTAAATGTGAAGCAAAAATTTCAAAGGGGTTAATCACCTCATTAGCACCGAAAGAAAGGATATTTGCTTCTGCCTCTGGCGTTTCTGCACGTGAAATCAAGCGCACTCTTGGGTTTAATAACTGCGCGACTATCGCGACGGTTAGATTAACGGTGTCATCACTCGCTAGACTGATAATACCTGTACACCAAGGGTGCTTTATACCTGCATATTCGAGTACTTCTGAGTGCGATGCATCTGCACATATCCATAATGGCTGTACTACAAAATCACTAATTTCAAGTTCATTGATACGATCCTGATCATTATCAATAATAACCGCTAAAATCCCTTCTTTTTCTAAAGAACGAACTAACTGACTACCTGTATCGCCATAACCACAAACCAAGTAAAAAGGTTCACGGATACTGCCAACTTTACGGGTAAAAGCATTGCGTTTTAATTGCTGTCGAAAGGCAGGGTCTTGAAATGCGCCAAGAATGGAGCCAATTGCGTATAACCATGCAATGACCGTTGCGTATAGAGAAAGCAAGGTCCAATAACGTTGCGCATCGGTAAAGGCATAGGGTATTTCGCCAAAACCAATCGTGGTCCCCATAAAACTAACAAAATAAAACGCATGAAAAAAGGACATATCATGCACCTGCCCTTGATCATCTATCCCAGGAATTAAAACAAATCCTGTCATAGAAATTGCGTAAACAAGAATTAAAAAGATAAGGGGGGAGCGTAACCGTCGGAGAATAATGTAAATTAGGTTAGGCATAGGTGATTGCGCTATTTGCTAAAGAAGATTATCGACGAACCGTTATTGTTTCCGCAACCAAGAGGATAACAGAGGTCAGGTTTGCCAGTAACGCGCCACCTGATAGTGAAACAACCGTGGCTAACGAACTTCCCGTTAAGACACCATCAAACACATTTTCTACCATCCCCCAGACGATCGCAGCCGCAACTAATTGAAGATCAGCGACTAGGCTCGTTGCTAAAAATACGGCGCCAATATGGGTACGATCACCAAATTTAAGTACTGTTGCAATTAAACTTACAACAATGGCAGCAAATAACTCATAGGCATTATGGTGTTCGGGAATATCAAAATTACCAATAAAAAAACCAAAGTTGAGTGTTAAGGCTAATACGATAAAAAATGCAAAAACGACTTTTTCCGAATTCATGCGACATCCACTTAATTATTAATATGAGAGCTATTATTAGACTGATGTTACGCACTAATTATTATGAGTCAATAGGTTACAAATATTGGTTAGCTCTGTAACCCGCATTCCTCTATAGAGGTGCGTAACATCAGTTATTAAAGATAAATAAAACTATTGCTAGTTTTATTTTTTACTATACGCAACTAAAGGTTAAAAATCACGCTTTAGGCAACGTTACTCCTTCCTGCCCTTGGTACTTCCCCCCCCTGTCTTTATAAGAGGTTTCGCAAACTTCATCCGACTCAAAAAACAACATTTGTGCGACACCTTCATTGGCGTATATTTTTGCAGGCAGAGGGGATGTATTTGAAAATTCAAGCGTTACATGTCCTTCCCACTCTGGCTCTAGTGGTGTGACATTAACAATAATACCGCAACGCGCATAGGTTGATTTACCTAGGCAAATGGTTAGTACGCTACGTGGAATCTTAAAGTACTCCACAGTGCGCGCTAGGGCAAAGGAGTTAGGCGGTATAATACACACATCCGATTTAACATCGACAAAACTATTTTCATCAAATGCTTTAGGATCAACAATGGCTGAATTTATATTAGTAAATATCTTAAACTCATTTGCACAACGCACATCATAGCCGTAGCTAGAAGTCCCATAAGAAATAACACGTTGCTGATCTCGCTCGCGTACTTGCCCTACTTCAAATGGCGCAATCATATTTTGCTGTTGTGCCATTTTGCGTATCCATTGATCTGACTTTATGCTCATAGTGATTACCTAGACAAAGAAGTGCCACCCGAACGACTAAAGGGTAGATTAAACCATGGAAAATGAATCGAACCTTTTAAATCATATTTAAGATCACGACTACTGAATACATTGGGTAATAAGTTCATCATATTTGTAAAACTAAAAACTAATGGGACTTCTACCATTTTCGACTCCCCGCCAGCAATCGTTACTTTTTGCTCTCGGCTACCATTAGCAACCTCAACGCCATTTAAACGCAATCCGTAATCAAAACCTTGTAATGGAATAGGAAAACGATTGGGATTTTCAATCTTTAATAAAAACTTAGCAGAACCGCCTGATAAGGTCAATTTACCCATTTTAACATTATCTACCGAAACTTTTGGACGCTCTACAAGATCTTTAAGCCCATTTGAAGAACAACCTACTAGAAACGTCACTAATGCTATTATTGTGATTATTTTTTTAACCATTTGGTGCTAACTCCCCCTTTTTTTAAAATATTTCTAGCGGGCAATCATACCTGTTCAAACCTGCTAAAAACAATCGATTTATTGTAAACATAAAAAATGCCCCGCTAGAATATCTAGTGGGGCACAAGAAAGAGGTATTTGCTACTATTTTACAGGTCAGCATTTTTACAAAACCAACCTAACTAGCACACTGAATATTAGGTACTCTGAATAACAATATTAGGGAACTTAGTACTATAGTCCTTAGACTGAGCTGCTAAACGTGATGTCATTGCTCGTGATATATCTTTATAAAGCTCAGCAATTTT